>JBIKOQ010000255.1:0-3631 GCA_044357955.1 Burkholderiaceae bacterium
TTGAAAAATCCCCCTGAAACCAACCTGACGAATACGTCATTGAAGGATCGAGCCACAACTGATAAAAACGATTACCCACATCATAGTGACTGAGAATATTACGTCGACTGCCCGCGCGACTATTGTCCTTGAGGATCCAGTGCGACAAGCGCTTAAGTAGCAAGGCCCACCAATGTCCATCGACCGCCTCGGAGATCTGCTCATTACGCATGGCAAGGGTGAACAACGCCACAAGGTCAGGCGAATCGATCCAGCCGCGGCGCAAGCTTTCCGCAAAACCAATGTCTCCTTGGCGCATTATCAGTCCAGCCGCGCGCCAGTCGGTCACCCTGAGCTCAGCGTGAAGCACCAACCCCGAAGGATCCGAGGCGTTTTGACCCAGCATCATCTCAATGCCTGCGGGATCGATCAGTTTGAGTGAGCCGTTAGAAATTCGGTTCAACAAATTCACAAAAAGTCTACCCGCCAATGGCGTTTTAGCCATGACACCAGTGAGACGACTTTCTTTCAACCTCATGTGGAAACCTTTGTATTGTGAGTGACTTCGTCCTTGGGTAAGGGGGGCACCGGGTGATATTTTGCGCCTTTACGCCAAAGCTTAAATGCCTGCATATGAATCCGTAGCATGACGCCGATGGTCATCATTGGCATCGACAAGAGGCAGAGAAATAATCCGCTTTTCGAAAACACTTGCGCTTGAACAACGATTGCTGTTTTCAGAAGTGGTTGAGACTGGTCGACCGAATCGAAATAATCAATCGCCATACGTTCTTGAACGCCGTGACGACTGGACTTAAAGCGATACGCACCTTGGACAGCACAAAAGGGCGAGACATGGAAGACCTTTTGACACTCCAAGAGCGTGTTTTCTTGGATGGGCGCCAAGCCGGGCGCACTCAAGATGTATTGATGTCGCTGACCAAACGTATTATTGACCTCTGCTAATAAAACGCGCAGAGTACCCTGCTGGTCATGTACATGCCAAAAGCTGACTGGATTGAAAACATAGCCAAAGACCCGAGGAAAGCATTGCAACCAAACGGCGCCGAGTTCGATCTTGACACCGCTTGCGCTGAGTGCCTCTGACAACCACGCCATCAAATCAGAACCGTCACGCAAACCATGATCTCGGCTGTGGAAACTCACGATGCGGTTTTTATCGATTCCAAACAGCCAACTATTGAAGGCGCTCAGTTTAGAAAACTGATCGATCCGCAATCGAATACAGAAGACGCGGTACACAAACCTGTGAACAAAAGGCCTCAGTCGTGCATGCATGACACGACCGCGACAGAGTTCGAGCAAGGTCTCACGCATAGACGGGCACCCATGGAATCTCGACCTCAAAATCTCTGACGACACGCAAGGCCGACTTCAACCCGTCCTCATGAAAGCCATAACCAGACCAAGCACCACAAAACCAAGCACGCTTGAGGCCCTGAATCTCGGGCAAGCGACGTTGCGCTTGCTCTGCGTCCATGTTCATCACGGGATGTTCATAATCAAATGTTCGTAACACCAAGTCCGGGTTGGGCTCTTGATTGGGATTAAGCGTCACAATCACGGGCGTTTTAAAGGGTAATGGCTGTAATTGATTTAATAAATAACTCACCGCTACAGGGCGTTGCGTACCCTCTCCCGGAGAAGACATGTAATTCCAGGCAGACCAGACTTTTTGTCGACGAGGTAAGAGTTGGGTATCGAGATGAAGAATCGCTTGATTAGGCTGATAACGAAAACTCTGTAGTACCTCTCTTTCTTGCGCACTAGCATCGTCCAATAAGGCGAGTGTGGTTGGGGCATGACATGCAAAAATCACAGCATCGAAGTGCTCGATTCCTTGCGCGGAGCGAATCACGACCTGTTCGCCCACGCGCTCTACTTTGTAAACAGGACAATTTAAGCGTGCGTCACTGAGCGGGGCGACCATCGCTTTGACGTATTCGCGCGAACCGCCCACGACAGTCTTCCATTGAGGTCTATGCTCAATTTGCAGTAAACGATGGTTAAGACAAAACGACAGGAAGGTGGAGGCAGGAAAACCCAGAATATCTTTGACGGAAGAAGACCAGATCGCTGCAGCCATTGGCAGGAGGTACCAGTCACGCATGGCTTGGCCAAAACGTTCTCGATCAAGAAGCTCGCCAAGCGTCTGTGCTTGCTCTCGGCACTGATCCAAATAGCGCTGAGCATTTCGGTTAAAACGCAAGATATCCCGAAGCATCCATAAGAACTTCGGTTTGAGTAGGTTGCTACGCTGAGCAAACACAGTACCGAGGTTGGTGCCCGCCCATTCGATGTCGGGTTCGGAAATCGATACGCCAAAAGACATATCACTTGAGTAAACCGGAATATTCAAATGAGAAAACAGCTGAATTAAATTGGGGTAAGTCAGATCGTTATGGACTAAAAACCCCGTATCAACCGGGTGCGTCAGGCCCTCGATCGACACGTCGACGGTATTGGAGTGACCGCCAAAATACGCCCCAGCTTCGAACAGTGTGATGTGTGAGTGATTTCTCAACAACCAGGCAGAAGCAAGCCCAGAGATCCCGGCACCAATCACGGCAATCCGGCTATGGCGAGGGATCCTTGACAACGTGTTCATGCGCCAAGCTCAATGGACACGACAGCTGTACGCTCAGAAGCCGCTAACTGCTGCGGTCCAAGCAAGGCAAGGCGCAGCTGAGGACTGCGGGTGCGCTCATCTAACCAGATCGCACTAAACATCTGCACAAACTCAGGGTCTTGAATATCTCCAAGTCGCTGTGTCGCGGAGAAAAACTGGACACCACTACCGGGCACAAACCATCCCAATAAACGGTCTCCAAGAGTGACGTTTGGAATCATGGCGTACAAGGCATCGGACCATACGGCACGTTGCTGAGCACTCAAATCGGACAGTCTTGCGATTTCATCGATTGAGGTCGAAACGATTTGCTGGCCCGTCAAGGCCCGCAAATATTGGAGATCCAGTAAAAAAGGCTTGGCACTGTCAAAAGCGCCCGTCTGGGTCAACAATCTCGCCCGGTAAAAGCGAAAGACACTCCAACTAAAGATCCCCTCTCCACACAAATGCCAAAGATTGTCGCAATGTTGGCTAAAAGCCTCTGGTAATCCGTTGTCGCTGATTGCGTGGCGAATATGGTCGTCAGTTTTAACTGTGTGAGGCATCTTTGAACTTTAGTGGCGGAAATATAACTATTATGGGCTATTTTTAACATATTAGTATGTTTTGCGACTAAATAGTAATATTATGAACTATTCAGATTAAATTCAAGTTCACAAGCCGATGTCAGTCAGCCTTCAGACCATTCGCAGTAATAAACTCACTTTTAAGCAACAACAGCTTAAGTTCCGTGAGAACGCAATCTTGGATGCGGTCAATAGGCTTCTGGCTCAAAAGGGCTTTGATCTGATGACCATGGACGAGGTCGCGGCGGATGTTGGCATCGCCAAAGCGAGTCTGTATAAGCACTTTGAATCCAAAGAAGCCTTGGCAGCTGCGTCCATGACGCGCATGCTCGAAGAAACTATCGCGATCGCCGAGGGCATGCCCTCAAAGCTCTCCGCGCTCGACAAGCTTAAATCGCTCGTCAGGTGGGCGATCAGGTTGCACTTGAGTGGCACG
>JBIKOQ010000256.1:0-3625 GCA_044357955.1 Burkholderiaceae bacterium
AAAAGATTTAGAAGGAAAGATGGGCAGCGCGATATAGGGGCAAGTGCCACGCGCGCTAGAGATTAAAAAATTACTGAAGGAGAGTTCGGTGACCTCGAAGGGCGCGGAAGTGAACGCTTGGGCGAACATTTCTTCCAAATTGCCCGTCATGAAATGCGTGTTGAAGCCCTCAACTTGCACGGAACCGTCCAACAGAGCCGCAGTCCGATCATAGGCGCCTACAGTAATATTGATCATATAACGTGTCCCTCCACGGTCGGCACATGCCCCAGCCCATTGACGGCTGCTTCAATATGTATAAGTTATTAGTAGATTTTACAGAGAACAGGTGTAAAAATTGATGATTGCATCAGTTTTTCTCCAATGATATGAATCTCACTTTATGAATCGGATCCCCTGATGTCGGAAATAAATGAAAAAGCATCAATCCGCGAGATCATGGGATGGTCATCCCTTTTGGTATTGCCTCCAGCGCTTTACTTTTTTGGATTTGCGCATGGCTTGACCGTACAAGCGGCTTTTTTTGTATCCATCCTAGCAGTCGTGATTTTGATGTGGTTGTTCAATTTGGTAGATGACTATATCCCGCCACTTCTCGGGATGGTTGCGTCTCTTCTTTTTGGACTTGCTCCCGCACCTGTCGCGCTCTCGGGCTTGGCCTCTCCCAGTTTGATTACTTTAATGGGAGTGTTTGCGTTAGCCGCTGTGATTACGAGCTCTGGATTAGGGCGTAGATTTGTTTTAAGTATGCTCAACAAACTTCCTAATCGTTTTTTCTTGCAGCAAAATATTTTAGTTTGTGCTGGACTGTTACTTTCTGTCGTTTCGCCATCGGGTAATAGTCGCGTAGCACTCATGCTGCCGCTATTTAAAGAAATCAGTGATGCAATGGATCTGCCTAAACGCGGTCGGGCAATCACGTCTTTGATGGCGGCAACGTATGGTGGAGCGATGTTGTTTTCCACAGCGTTATCTAACAGCAAGTCTGCAAGTATTGCCGCCTTAAGTATGCTCCCAATTTATTTACAAGAGCAGTATCTTGGCGTTTTTTGGATCATAGCGGCCAGTGTGCCGATGATTTTATTATTAATGATGCATTTCATTTCGATGCGCATCATCTTTGCAACGGAAGGACCGAAAACTTTTTCAAAGGAAACGCTGGCTGGGCATCTCAAGGAACTCGGAGCGCTCAGCGCTAAAGAACGCATCGCAAGTGCAGGGTTTTTATTTTTCTTTTTTGGTTCACTCACAACGGGTTTGCATCATATCAATACTGCCAGTATTGCGGGCATGACAATCATCTTGCTTTTGGTGATGGGGGCTTTCAATAAAGTAGATTTTCAACGGTCAATGGACTGGCCGATGATTTTTTTCTTGTTGGGTATGGACAGCATGATGCGAACCATGGCTCATTTGGGATTAGATCAACAGCTCTCTGAAGCCATGGGCTCCTTCTTCGCATTTGTAGATGGGAGCTTCATCCTTTATATGTTTGCCACTTTAGTCGTCACGATCGTGTTGCGGCTTGCATTTCCAGTGGCAGCGGGCATGTTGCTAAGCTTCTTGATTATGCTTCCAGTCACGATAGCGCAAGGTTATAGCCCATGGATTTGCGTATTTATGACGGCAATTTTTAGCGATATTTGGTTTTTCCGTTATCAGAATTCCGTATACCTCATTATTTGGAACTCGGAAGCCGTTGATAGCTTTGACCAAAAACAATTCATGCATCACAACATGCTCATGAACATTGCACGTGTATTGTGTGTACTGGCGGCGATCCCGTTTTGGTCATGGATGTCGATGATATGAAAAAGTCTCATTTGCGTTTCTTAATCGGCCTCACTGTTTTTGCTTTCTTTATTTGGGGATTTTTAGCGAATCTAAATAAATCTAGGATTTTTGTACTGTTGCCTCTGAGTCAGTCTGCGGACTGGACGATCCGGGTGGAAACGGGGATCAAACAAGGGCTTGTCAATAATCGACGCCCAGTCGATGTGACGTATTACTACATGGATATCGCTCAACAAAAATCGGAACAGCAATTACGCGTTGCCGTGGCTTCAGCAATGCGTGCAATTGAAAAGGATAAGCCTGATATATTGATTTCTGTTGATGATGAAAGCAATGTTTTGGTGACTAGTAAAATCAAGGCGAAACAAAGGCCCCCTGTCGTCTTTACCTCAATGCTGCAGTCTCCGTCATCCTATGGATACTCGACTGCCTCACGTGTCACGGGCGTGATAGAAACGATGCCAACGGGCGGGATCATTGAAATATTAAATGTCCTCAAACCGGATGCGTCACTGAAAGTTGCTGTGATAGGCATAGACGATGTGACGGGTCGAAGTGAAATGCAACTTATTCAAGAAGCCGATTGGGGACGCCATGTTTTAGGACCGCTGTCGTTAGTCGACAATTTCTCAGATTGGCAGATTTTTATTAATGGTCTGGCCAGTACAGCGGATGTCTTGATCGTACTGACGACGGATCTTTTGAAAAAAGATGACGGTGATGACTATATTCCTGAAAAAGAACTTGTGGCTTGGACGCAAGCGAATGCAAAGCCGTTCTCTATCGGTGTCCGTCTGAGTTATGTGCGTTATGGGGGTGGGCTTGCCGTTGCCATGCCAGGTTCTGTTTTTGGACGACGGGCTATTGAGATGTCCTTGAAGTGGCTTGAGAGTGGCTTGGATCAACCTCCTCCGCCTGTAGAGATGCCGCATGATTTCGATCTGGCCCTGAGGGCATCCGTATTGAATCAGAGAGGATTTGTATTACCCAACGTATACCGAGAGCTTGCCCGCTCTTCTGGAAGCTCCTACCCTTAGTGCTATTGAATGAGGCCTTCACACTCATGGATCGAGCATTGACTTGTCATGCATTGCTCGGTGAGTTTTTTGTTGCTCCAGAGTTTTATGCTGCTGGCACTTGAGCTTCGAACCAGTCCGCGATTTGTTCTGGCCGCACAAAGGTCGTTTTCGGGCTGGCGATGAGGCTATCCAGCATGTTTTCAAACTCGCCGAAACGATGGGGTACGCCCATGAGATGGGGGTGTAGACCAAGGGCCAAGACTCTGGGTCGCCGGGCGGATTCTTTTTCGAACAAACTCAACGTCCGTTGCGTGCGGTCTAAAAACTGTCCTGTCGCGTGTTTTTCAATTGCGTAAATAATCGAGTCATTGAGCTCAAGGTTGTAGGGCATGCTCAGGAGAGGTCCGTGATCGGTACGCATCCAATTGGGCAGATCATCCATGCACCAGTCCAGCACGTAGCGCACGCCTTGGGCCTTGAGGATATCGGGACTGCGTTCGGTCTCGCGCAAACCAGGGCTCAGCCAGCCAGTCACGGCTTGACCACTAAAGCCTCTTAGCTTAGCGAGCGTTTGTTCAACGACCTCTTCTTCGGTGCCGGCTTGTTGAATCGACTTTTGGTGCATGCCGTGACCAATAAACTCCCACCCAGCTTCCAGCATGGCTTGGGCCGCACCGGGGTAGGCATCAATCACGCTGGCATTGATGCTGGTCGAGGCGGGTAGGCCTCGCTGTTGGATCGCTTCGATCATGCGTGGCAAACCTGCGCGCATACCGTAATCGGCCCAGGAAAAGTTAGGGATATCCGGGATC
>JBIKOQ010000257.1:0-3613 GCA_044357955.1 Burkholderiaceae bacterium
CGCCACGGCGGCGGGTTGGACGCTTTACGCGCCCCTCACCGCACAGATGGGACCCGGCATGGATCTCGCGATTTTTGCGATCCACATCATGGGTGCTTCATCGATCATGGGCGCAATCAACATCGTTGTCACGATCTTGAACATGCGCGCGCCTGGCATGACATTGATGAAGATGCCCTTGTTTTGCTGGACCTGGTTGATTACCGCCTACCTGCTGATCGCCGTCATGCCCGTGTTGGCGGCTGCGATCACGATGGTGCTGACCGACCGTCACTTCGGCACGGGCTTCTTTAATGCCGCAGTGGGTGGTGATCCGGTCTTGTACCAGCATATTTTCTGGTTCTTCGGGCACCCCGAGGTGTACATCATGATTTTGCCGGCCTTCGGCATTGTCTCTGCCATTATTCCTGCTTTTGCTCGCAAGCAACTGTTTGGCTATGCCTCGATGGTCTACGCCACGGCCTCGATCGCCATCTTGTCTTTCATCGTTTGGGCCCACCATATGTTTGCCACAGGTATGCCTGTGACGGCCCAGTTGTACTTCATGTACGCAACGATGTTGATTTCAATTCCAACAGGCGTCAAAGTGTTTAACTGGGTTGCCACGATGTGGCGCGGTTCCATGACGTTCGAAACGCCCATGTTGTTTGCGATTGGCTTTATCTTTGTGTTTACGATTGGTGGCTTCACGGGCTTGATCTTGTCTATGGCACCGATTGATATTCAGGTGCATGACACGTATTACGTGGTGGCCCACTTCCATTATGTGTTGGTAGCAGGTTCCTTGTTCGCTTTGTTTGCGGGCACCTACTACTGGCTGCCTAAGTGGTCGGGCTATATGTATGACGAGCGCTTGGGTAAGTGGCATTTCTGGATGAGTATGATCTCTTTCAACATTACCTTCTTCCCGATGCACTTTATGGGTTTGGCAGGTATGCCACGTCGCTACGCAGACTATGCGGCTCAGTTCACTGACTTCCACCAGATCGCGACGCTTGGCGCATTTTGGTTTGGTTTTTCACAGTTGCTGTTCCTCTACATCATCTTGAAAGCCTATGCTGGCAAGGGCGAGCGCGCACCGGCCAAGCCATGGGAAGGCGCTGAGGGACTGGAGTGGACGGTTCCTTCACCTGCTCCGTTCCATACATTTGAGACCCCACCACAGGTCAAATAGGATTTTTGATGACCCCAGAACAACGTCGCAAGAATAAGCGGGCCGGACTGATTTTTCTGGTGCTTGTCCTTGTGATGTTTGGATGGACAATTGGCCGGCAGTTTTACACGCATTACTTTTCCTGAATCAGGTGAGGCGGTAGGCACGTGAGTCAGGATCTTAAAGAGTTATCGCAGCGCAAGCTGAACTTTCTCCAGACGCTCAAAGCTATTTCTTGGGCCATGTTCGGAGTCAGAAAAGGCAAGGGGTATGAAGAAGATATCGCCAAGCTCAATCCAGTACATCTCATTGTGGCTGGATTATTGTTTGGAGTGATATTTGTGGTGAGTCTTGTGTTGATTGTCCAAGTGGCCGTCGCAAGTCTCAGCTAGTAAAACTTTTTTATTTGTAGTCTGGAGAACAATATGAGTGCATCCCACTCTGCTCACGTTAAAGAGGCACCCTACTATTACGTGCCCGCGGATTCTTCGCACCCCGTTAGTGCCAGTATCGCTATGCTCGTTGTCATGCTGGGTGCTTCGTCTTGGGTCAATGGCATACAAGCCGGAATGTGGGCTGTCTTTGCTGGTTTACTGGGACTGTTCGTGGTGTTGTATAAGTGGTTTGGGGATGCGATTCGGGAGTCCGAAGCTGGCTTGAATAGCAAGCGAATCGACGCCTCTTATCGCTGGAGCATGAGTTGGTTTATTTTCTCCGAAGTCATGTTTTTTGCGGCATTTTTTGGCGCGCTTTGGTATACGCGTGTTGTGACGATGCCCTGGCTTGGCGACTTGGATCACAAGCAACTGTTGTGGCCCGAGTTTAATGCGGTCTGGCCAAATCTCGGTCCAGCTGGCGTGGTTGAAGCGTTCGAAACCATGGGTCCTTTCTGGTTGCCGACGATCAACACGGCGCTGTTGTTGGCTTCAGGTGTCACGCTGACGATTTCGCATCATGCGTTGCGTGAAAATCATCGCAGCAAATCTATATTCTGGTTGTTTGCCACGATTGTTCTTGGTTTTGTCTTTGTGGCCTGTCAGGCGTACGAATACTTTTATGCCTACTCTTCACTGAATCTTCGCTTTGACTCAGGCGCATACGGTTCGCTGTTTTACATGTTGACGGGCTTTCACGGCTTTCACGTGTTGCTGGGTGCCACAATGCTGGCGGTCATTTGGATTCGTATGTTGAAGGGACATTTCACAGCCGACAATCATTTTGGGTTTGAAGGTGCTGCATGGTACTGGCACTTTGTCGACGTGGTTTGGCTTGGACTGTATATCTTTGTGTATTGGTTCTAAGGCATTCCTCCCGCGCCATATAAGTTGTTGCACAGTAAAAAAGGGCCAGCATGAAGCTGGCCCGATTTTTTTAAAGTGAGGTTTTAGCGTTTAAATCCTGTTGTTTCAATCCAGCCCATCCAATGGGAGAACAATAGGAACAGAAAAAGCGCAACGGAAAGTCCGATACGGACAGTCAGCGCATTAACAGTTTTATTTGATGTCCCTTTGTCGCGCATGAGGTAGAACAGCGCAGAGCCTAAGCTGCCTAAAATGCCAACAAACGCAATAATCACTAAATAACGCATGACAGCCCTCACTGAAAGTAGAGATTATCGCAGACATGAAGCACGCTACCTCAAATAGACTGACTTGGATTGCCTTAGTACTCTTAGGGGTAGTCGCTGTGGTCTGCTTGATGTTGGGGCGATGGCAGCTTGAGCGTGCGGAGCAACGCAGAGAAGTGGCTGCCACGCTCGAGGCCGGCAGACGTGCGCCTCCCGTTCATTTAGTACCTGAAATCGCACAGTCTGAGTTGCGCGCGTGGAGACCCGCCCAAGCCGAAGGTCGCTGGCGGAGCGAATGGAGTGTTTTGCTCGATAATCGAAATCTTGAGGGTCGGCCTGGCCTATGGCTAGCGATGCCGCTGATGTTGGACCAGAATACAGCGGTCCTTGTCTTGAGGGGATGGCTTGAAAGACCTTTTGCAAACCGCCCAGTGTCGAATATTCCAACGACAACCTTGCCCGTCAAAATCGAAGGTGAGTTGGCCGTTCGGGTGCCTAGACTCTTTGAACTCTGGACAAGTGAAGCAAATGCCGCAGTGAATTTACCTCAAGGGTGGACAGGCGCCGTCCAGCCGCTCCCGAGCGAAGTTGACCCTAAGCAGTTACCTCGATTGCAAAATCTCGATTTAGCAACATATGCGCAGATAACAGGGATTAAGCTTTTGCCGACAGTACTGATGCAGACTTCAGGAGGTGACTCGGATGGTTTAAAGCGCATTTGGCCAGAGCCTTCTGTCGATGCAGATAAAAACGTTGGTTATGCAATGCAGTGGTTTGGTTTTGCGGGGATTGTACTCATCGCATTTTTGGTGGTGGTTTGGCGGCGTTTTGGTCGCTCTCAATCACCGTAATCTTGTGCTGATATTCTTGTTTCATTTAGGATCCGCTGTAAA
>JBIKOQ010000258.1:0-3609 GCA_044357955.1 Burkholderiaceae bacterium
AAAAAGCAGAGGACTTGAAATATTGTAGGGAAGATTACCTACAATTCGCAGCTTGTCACCAAACTGTGCAAAATCGATCTGAAGCGCATCACCCTCAATAATATTGAGTCGTTCGGATGAAAAGCGGTCGCGCAGTCGCTGCGCAAGATCACGATCGATCTCAATTACCGACAGGCGCTCAAGACGCTCAAGTAGGGGCGCGGTCAATGCAGACAAGCCAGGACCAATTTCGACCATATTGTCAGCCGTTTGTGGAGCAATCGATCGAACGATCGATTCGACCACGGCAGCATCGACCAGAAAATTCTGGCCGAAGCGCTTGCGTGCCTGATGATCCTGATTGCTACGGCTGCTCACGAAATGTTAACGTCCTGACTGACGCTGGCTCTTTTCAAGCCTATTGTCGATGAAGGCCTGGCTTCGGACTTGTTGTAGCCAAGTTTCAAATGCAGCGTTTGAGCGCTGTTGGAAAATTTGTTGGCGCGCCTGATTGCGGATGAATTGATCAGCCATATCCTGCGTACGACGACCATCGACAACGATCAAGTGCCAGCCAAATTGACTCTGCACAGGCTGACTAATCTCACCCTCTTTCAGCGCGTTCATCGCCTTTTCAAAGGGTGGCACAGTTTCGCCCGGATTGAGCCAACCCAACACACCACCTTGAGGTGCCGAGCCATCATTTGAAAACCGCTTTGCCATATCCGAGAAAGGCTCTCCACCTTGAACGATACGCTCACGAATTTGCTCTAGCCGCTTACGCGCATTTTCATCGCTCACCACAGCAGTGGTTTTAATCAAAATATGTCTGGCTTGCGTTTGTTGAACAGGCATGGGTCCCTGCGGCATAGGCCCCCCTGGTGTGCCTGGTGCCGGCGTGGCCTGAGGCTGAGGCTTAGGGGCGGGTGGCGCTCCACCTGCTCGACCAATCACCTTGAGAATATGAAAACCATTCGGACTTTGGATGATATTGCTAATACGACCATCCTGAACACCCGCAACACCTTTGAGAAACAGATCGGGCCAACCATTTAAGGGTCTCACGCCCATATCGCCGCCACGACTCGCCTCTGGTCCATCCGAGGATGCTTTCGCGACTTCTTCGAAACTTTCACCCTTGCGCACGCGCGCCAACAAACCTTGCGCCTTGGCCCGCAAAGCCTTCATTTCCTCTTCGCTTGATCCCTCAGGAACGCGCACTAAGATCTGCGCCAACCCCATAATGGCAGGTGCTGTTGCTTGCGGCTTGGGAGGTGGTGGTGGAGGCGGTGGCGGCGCAGGACGCACTGACATCGGAAGGTTGCCATCCTTACGCGCTTTTTGTTCGCGTAAAAAAGCATCGACTTCCGCGTCACTCACAAAAATCGTGCTGTCTGCGACCCTCTGCCTCAGTTGCTCGAGCATGATTTCGCGACGAATCATAGAAGTGTAATCCGACCAACCAATCCCAACGCCCTCGATTTGTTTACGCATCACAGCAACGGTCGTGTTGTTGCGCTTGGCGATAATCTCAAGACCGGTCTGCAACATCGCATCCGTAATATCAATGCGCAGCCGTCGTGCTTCTTGCTGCTCGAGCGCTTCGGTGATCAAGCGCTGCAAAATCTGACCTTCGAGGACGGTATCGGCGGGTGCCTGAATACGTTGTGCGGCTAGTTCGCGTTTGGCGATCCGAATACGCGCATCCAGCTCACGACGCGTAATCACCTCTCGATTGACCACGGCAACAATGCCATCGGCATCGCGCTCAACAGGTCCTTTTTGCGCAGCGTTACCCCGCGCAGCAGGCGCAGGCGCACCAAGTTGCGCCGAGGCGGTAAGCGCGAAGGACGTCAGACCTATGAACGTCAGCAATGCCAAACAACGCCGTAAGCGAGTCGTGTCCATCATTGTCCTTTTTGTCATGCTCGTCATCATTCGTACCTTTCAAATTTACTCACCCTCGGGGTCGGTGGATTGATCGGCTGATAGTCCGGAATACTCCGACCAATCACACCCATGGGATTCTGACCCAAATTGCCTAAGCCACCAAGCTCGAGTTGAAAAAATACACCCGTATTGGTTTGGTCCACACTCACGACATAACGCTGCAAAACGACTCGTCCTGTCCAGCAACAATCACCCTTGTACTCCAATCCCATCACAGCCTGCGTGACCTTTGGGATCGCAACAGTCCTGGAAGGATCGATCACGCTTTGGGCCGTCACATTATTGAGCGAGTAGTCCAGACGGCCGATCGAGTACCACTTTTTAGTCAAAGGCCACTGGAAAGCCGCGCTCAATTGATTTTGACCCTGAGATTGGTAAAGGGAGAGTGGCGGTGGATTAACCTGATAACGATAGGATAATGCAAGAGTGGCAAGCCTTTGAGGGCGCCAGCGACTCGTCAACTGAGCTCGACTGATCTGACTGGCATACGGGTTGTATTGAACCAGCGAAGACAGATTGATCGTATCGGTCAAGGCCGCACTACCGCCGAATAGAAATTGTGACTTCGTATTCGTGCGTGGAACTTCTCCGGGCAAGGTAACCTGCTGATCTTCGAAATAGAACTGTTGTGCGATACCGAGTTGAAGTCGTTCAAACCCAGAATTTGCATCGAGCCAACGCGTGGATAGCGCAAAGGTTGCCTGGTTTGCGTTGGCGATCCGATCAAAGCCTGCAAAGATATTTTCCTGAAACGCCGTGGAAAAACTAAAGTCTGCTAAGGTCGTGTCGTAGACAGGATACTGCGATTGATTGCGATAAGGGACTCGTAAATAATAGGCGCGAGGCTCTAGCGTCTGGAGCGCGGCTTTTCCGAAAAAGGAGGTGTCGCGCTCAAATGTCATGCCCGAGTCGATCGACATAATGGGTAGCGCGCGTCCGTTTGAGGCTTGCCCGTAGCCAAAATACTGCTCCAATCCATACCAATTGGTTTGGTACTGCGACAGGCTCATCGCGATTTTTGGGGTGATATACCAACCAGGTCGCACGATCGGGTAAGCGATTGAGTTGTAGGACAAAAGTCGCTGGCCATCAGGACGAAAGCGCAAACTACCGCCAGGACCGATTGCATAACGATTATCAAGAGGTGCGCGAAACTCGGTAAAGGTGTTTAAGCTCTGTACATCGAATCCGCCAAAATCATAGCGTGCTGCATTGATCGCATACTCTGGCACTTTGTTGTACTGAGGCAGGCCGGAAAGCGTTTGAAAGGTCGACACCTGCACGCTAGTACTGAAGTACTGATTGGCCCACCCGCCGCCGGCTTGACGAGGAAGAGCGGCAATCACAGCCTGATTGATCCCTAGACTCGCGAAATCGTCGAAGTATTTGTTGTCAGATACGCCACTGACGTTGTATGCGCCAAAGAAGCCTCGGCCAAAACTTTGGCTGTGTTGTGCGCTGTACAACCACCGACTCTGGCCCGTTTGAAGATCCTTGGCTAAGTATGTACCGGCCATCGAACCGTTGTAGCCGCCACCAAGATAGCGGAACTCACCGCCCCACTGCACCCCGCGCTTGGACATCGCGCGCGCTTGCACGGTCGCATCGTAATTCGGGGCAATATTAAAGTAATAAGGTTGGGTATAGTCAAAGCCCGTATTCGACGTATTGCCGAAAGTT
>JBIKOQ010000259.1:0-3594 GCA_044357955.1 Burkholderiaceae bacterium
TTGCCTGAGCAGTGGGTCCGCTATGTATCTTGCGCGCAAGCCAGTGAGATTGCGGGTTTGCCGCTGACGCGCGGGGGACTTTATTTTCCAAACGCGGCCCGCATTAGACCCGAGCGACTGATTGAAGCGTTGCTGCAGACGCCGGGCATTGAACGCGTGGATGTACAGGTGGATCGCCTCAAGAGGGTCAATGGCCAATGGCAGATCCTGGATGTGTTGGGAGAGGTCAGGGCCCAAGCACCCCAGGTGATTCTGGCGAGTGCGTTTGGGACGCAAGCGCTTTTGCAAAAAAGCGAGTCACTCAACCAAAATACGCGCATCGCCGCTATGCATCAGCTTGGCGGGGAGATTACCCTGTTGCCGGAGCGGTTGTTAGGCGGTGGGCCTCGCTGCATTGTCTCTGGGGATGGCTATGTGTTGCCTGCGCTCGACGGTTTGTGCGCTGTCGGGAGCAGCTATGTGCATGGCGCTGAGCAGATCGAACCAAGCCTCGAGGGTGCGCAGGGCAACGTGGCGCGTGCGACTGGGCTGCTTGGGCTCGCTGATTTGACCGGGATTGCTGACTTGGCGACGATGGCAGGCTGGGCGGGCTGGCGGGCTGTCTTGCCGGGCCGCCTGCCTGCGATTGGCCCGGTGGCGCAGACAGAGGGCCTTTGGGTGGCGACGGGCTTCGCTTCGCGAGGCTTGACTTGGTCGAGTTTGGCGGGGGATCTGATTGCCGGAGCCTTGAGTGGCGAGCCCTTGGCCTTGGAACGGGATATAATGGACAAAATTAGTCAAACTTAGACAAAATCCAAAATAGCGCCCTTAGTCGCTTTTTCTTACGCGCTGAACATGCACCTTGAAACGCTAAAACTTGTCGATTCGTTACCTTCGAGGGTCGTATTCGACGCGGGTGCGGGGATGAAGCTTGTCGTTGAGCCTCATGCTCCCGGTGTATTTCGAATCCGTTGTGGGCTCCCCGAAGCCGTCGCTGCAGATATTTTGCCTGGCGTTCGAGCACGCGCGCATGCAGATGTTTTGTTGGCACGTCCGGAGGCGATTGGTGAAGGGATTCTGGAGCCTCTGTCGGGCGGCGTAAAAGGTTGGCGTTTAGTGCAAGGCGACACCGCACTCGATATCTCAGTCAACCCCTTTAAAATCGAAGTACAGCGTTTAGGCAAAAAAGCCCTGTCGCTGGCTGCGAGTGGCATCGCCCTCCAAGAGGCATTGTGGACGGTTGGCTTTGAGCTTGCACCCAAAGAAAAGATTTTCGGTTTAGGCGAGACCTCTGGTGACCTCGATCGCCGCTCGGAAACCATTATTTCTGACGCACCTGAGCATCGCGCGCTGCCTCTGGCCTGGGGTCCTTCGGGGTGGGGTGTGTACGTCAATACGCTTTCTCGCGTCGAACATGATTTGGGCGCCGAGTCGCCCTCTCACTACGTGATCGCGATCGAAGACAAGACGCTCGATCTTTTTATGTTTGCCGCCGAGCCGGCGGAAATCTTGAATCAATACACGCAGTTGACTGGTCGCGCTGGTCAGCCTTCTTTGTGGTCAATGGGTGTTTGGGTTGAACAGCACGACACACTGAGCGCAGCTCAAACGGCCGAATTGATCGCCGAGTTTCGCAAGCAACAGTTCGCGGTGGATGGTGTGCTGTTGTTGCCGCCCTCTGCCTGGACCTACCAGGACTCCAAGCTTTTACCAGAGTGGGATGCCGAGCGTTTCCCCAGTCCCAAGCAATCCATCAGTGCGTTCGTCAAAAACGCGACGCATCTAGGCTTGCATACGCTGCCAGCCGTGGCGATCGATACGACAACGTTTGCTGAGCTCGAAGACCGTGGCTGGCTGCTATGCAATGAAAGTGGCAATGCTCATGTATTTCCTGGTGTGGCCGCAACCGCAGGCAAATCTTTCGCATTGCTGGATCTGACGCATCGCGATGTATTAAACACCTGGTCAGAGCGTCATCGTCATCTCGCCGAAGAAGGTGTGGGGGCGACGGCTTGTGACGTTCAGTTTGATATCCCCGACAATGTCGTCGCGCGCGGCGGTGAGAGCGGCGCAGTGCTTCGTTCGCTTTATCCTGCTTTGGCTCGGCGCGCATTGTTTGACGCGGCTGCGGGCCACAAAGTACCCCCCGAAGGGATTGTTTTTAGTTCAGATTTGTTTCCTGGCGCACAGAGATTGCTATGGCAAAGCGCACCGCGCGTACCCAATACGTGGGCGGGTCTTCAACAGACTTTGCGCTCTGCACTTGCGATTGGTGCGAGTGGCTTGCCTGTGCAGATGCACGCACTCGGCAATGCTTTGGCCCCATTGGATGACATGACCCCAGAGCTTTATTTGCGCTGGCTTGGCATGGCTGTTTTTTCTAGTAATTTTGCTTTTCAAGCGCATCCACAGCTAGTACCGACGGCGTTTGACGAGACCACCCGCGCCCATATTCAAACTTGGTTGCAGTGGCGTTATCGTTTGATTCCTTATGTGCTGGGCGCCATCGAAGATGCCGCCCGCACTGGCTTGCCCGTGCAGCGGTCGATGGCATTGTCTTTTCCTGCCGATAAAGAAGCGCAGCGCTGGGACACACAATACCTGCTCGGACCTGCCGTACTCGTGGCCCCCGCTATGCAGCCAGGCCAAGACATCCAGGTGTACCTGCCAGCGGGAGAGGCTTGGTGGGATCTCAATACAGGCTGGCGTTACGAAGGCGGCTCTGTGCTCACTGTCACCTGTGGCCTGGGCACATTGCCCGTATTTGGCCGCGAAGGCCACATGCTTTGCCTAGGACCGACGGCCAAGCACACCGGTGAATTTAATTCGGCCCGTATTCTGGACGAGGTCTGGATGTTTGGTATGCCTGTTCACAATCCTGTCGTGATGCGCAATAAAATTCGCGTCATGCAGATGCAGGGATCAAGCTATATCAAAGGGCTCGAAGGCTTGAAAATCTCTCCTTCCGAGGGGCTTGAGGTCAAGCGTCGCGGCGCCGAAGTTCGTATCTCCCGCGCACGCTAGTTTTTGACTGTGAACCTCTTGCCATAAGCGCTTTCTTGGTGTCTGATGGGTTTCAATGTTTTTTTTGGAGCCTTTAGACATGTCGACTATCCCCAGCGCAGATCCGCACGCACCTTACGCTCAAACCGTCACTGAAACCTCGGCACGCATTGCGCGAGGAGAGTTGACGCATGCGCAGGTTCTGGAGTCGCAACTCAGTCGTATCGCTGCGCGTGAGCCTTCGGTGCATGCTTTTAAATGGCATGATGCCGACAAGGTTCGGGCACAGTTGGCTGCAGTTTCAATGCGTTCGGAAAAGCTGCCACTTGCGGGCATCGCGATTGGTATCAAAGACATCATCGATACGGGTGACATGCCAACCGAATATGGTTCCGCGGCTTTTGTGGGAAATCGTCCCACCAAGGATGCCGCGATCGTCACGCAATTGAAGGCGGCCGGCGCCTTGATGATGGGGAAAACCGTTACCACGGAGTTTGCGAGCCAATTTGCAGGAGCCACCGTCAATCCACACAATTTTGCGCATACACCCGGCGGCTCATCGAGCGGCTCGGCAGCCGCGGTGGCCGACGGCATGGTAGGTTTGGCTTTAGG
>JBIKOQ010000260.1:0-3584 GCA_044357955.1 Burkholderiaceae bacterium
CTCACCTAATTGCACGCGCAAGGCGACGATTGGTGCGCCCTTCTCAACACTTTGCTGATCAACATGTTCCATACATCACCCTATATCACGCGCGAACAGCTTAGAGACATAACCCTCTGGACGGTCCATTTCATGCAGCACAGTATAGTGATTTAAACCCGGAAGAATATGCAGTCCCACCTCGCAACCCTGAGTGCGGAGATGCGCGGCCATGCGCTCAGACTCACCAATCCAATCCTTGGGCTCGGCACCTCCAACAATCACCTCATAGCCCACTGTTGAGGAAAAAGGGTGGCGAAGCGGGCTCAGCACCTCAACATCCTCGGGCTTGAGCTTAATCTCTTCGTTGACGGAAATCTGTAAAACCGGTTCGACATCAAAAACACCACTGATTAAATAGGCCTTTTTAATCTTATGTTTCTTGAGTTCAAATGCAGCGCCTGTTTGGGCGAGAGTCGCCGCGATAATGTGCGCACCAGCAGAGTGCCCGGAAAGATAGATTTGCTCAGGATCGACCTGCCAATTTGCCGCTTGATTTGCGACCCACTCTATACCGCGCTTGGTCTGACTCACAATCTGCTGCACCGTCACCGCAGGGCACAGGTCGTAATTCATCACAACAACAGAGCAGTCCAGAGGCAAGATTCCATTGACCACGAAACTGTAATCTTTTTTATCACGGGCACGCCAGTAGCCCCCGTGAAAAAACACCATCAGAGGACGATTAGGTTTACCACAATAAAAGAAATCCGCATTTTCAAGGGGACCCTCACCAAAACGTAAGTCGTAGCGTCCAACAAACTTTTCACGTGCTTGCTCGCTCAAACGGGCGCCAAGATCGCTAAAAAAAGCTAATTGTTCAGGCGTCACCGTCGTGCGAGGGTTGTATTGCTTTTCGATCGCTTCATTCATCACATATTCCTCTTGTCTGTCTCGTTCTTATATTTGATATTTCATTCTAAAGCTAGAGCGCGGGCTTATTCCAAGTTCGTTTTCTTCCACCCGCCTCCCAAGGCTTTAAATAAATCAACCCCGGCTTGTAGGCGCAAAGATCGGTTCAAGACAAAGGCAAGATTTGCTTCGTTTTGAACACGCTGCGCCTCCAGCACATTGAGATAATCAACATATCCCGCTTCGTAGCGCACAGTCGCCAACTCTTGCGCCTTGGTCGCGGCGGCAACCTGCTCTGTCAGATAGCGCTCCGTCTCCAATGTCTGACTCACCGAAACCAGCGCATCACTGACCTCGCCAAAGGCGTTCCTGACCACTTTAACGTAATTACCAAGGACTTCTTGCTGTTGCGCTTTAGAAAAATCCAGACGTGCGGTCAGAGAGCCGCCAGTAAACAAGGGCTGGAGCAAACCCAACCCTGCCGACCAGACCGCGCTCTGACCTGAGAGAAAGGCACTAAAGTCCACGCTCTGCGCTCCGAAAACACCCGTCAGTGACAGCGTTGGAAAGAAATTCGCCGTCGCCACGCCAATACGCGCATTGGCGGCGGTAAGTTCTTGCTCCACCCGATTCACATCCGGACGACTTTCAAGAAGGCTGGAGGGTAAACCCGCAGGCGGAATCGGCGGAACTGGCAAGCCCCGAAGATCAACGGGTGCGAGCGTCAACTGCAACTGACCTGTCAATATTCCCAGTTGGTTTTGGACAATCGCCCGCTGACGGGTGAGTTCGGAAAGATTCGCCTCCGATGCCGCTTTGGCCGAGCGTGCCTGGCTGACATCGATCGGCGATACTAAACCGCCATCGAGCTTGGCCTGAGCAACCCGCAAAGAATTTTCTCGGGTCTTGACAGAGTTGGTCACCACATCTCGTTGAGCGTCCAAGGCCCGCAAACGCAAATACGTATTCGTGACCAGCGCTGACAGAGTCAGTCGAACACTATCCTGTTCGTACTGACTGGCCGTCGCAAGTGCGGTTGCCGACTCGATATTGCGGCGCACGCGTCCCCAAACATCGATCTCGTAGGACGTCGCTAATCCCAATTGTGTTGTATTGGTTTGAAAGCCCACTCCTGAAGGGGAAACAGAAGTTCCTGTTGATGCGCGCGTACCCGAGGCGGTCATATTCAGCGTCGGATATAAAGCCGCACCCGCTTGACGCGCCAGCGCCTGCGCCTGACCAAGGCGCGCGACTGCGATTTGCACATCTGCATTGTTCTTTTGGGCAGTCGCAACCAAATCATTCAGAACGGCGTCATTAAACAAAGTCCACCACTCAACCAGAACGACATCATTGGCCGCACTCACCGTTGCCGAGACCGACGGTGAGGCGCTAAAGCTGTCTGGCAAGGCAACTTGAGGACGTTCATAATCAGGACCGAGCAAGCATCCACTGAGCAGTCCAACAATAGCCAGAGTCAGTGTCAGTCGCGTGAAAACGCGCGTTGGGATCGCGTTAAGAAACATCATGATTTTTTTCAATACTCTCATTTTTTTTATTTCGTGAGAGCCAAGTAAAAAACATTGGAACAAAAATGGTCGCGATGAAGGTCGATGCCAACATCCCGCCAAACACACCCGTACCCATGGACTGACGCGCTGCCGCTCCCGCTCCGGTGGAGATCACCAGAGGAAATACGCCTAGAATAAACGCCAGAGACGTCATGACAATCGGCCTAAAGCGAAGTCGTGCGGCGGTCAGCGCTGCATCCATTGTGCTCATGCCTTGGGCACGTTTTTGCGAGGCGAACTCCACCACTAAAATTGCATTCTTGGCTGAAAGTCCGATTAACACCAATAAGCCAATCTGAAAATAAATATCGTTCGGCATCTCGCGTAAATAGACGGCGAGCAAGGCACCGAACAACGCGAAGGGCACGGCCAGTAGCACAGCAATCGGAAGCGACCAACGCTCGTACTGCGCGGCGAGAATCAAAAACACCATCACAATGCCAAACATAAAAGCTAAACCGGAAGCATCTCCCGTTCGAATCTGCTGATAAGCCTGACCTGCCCAAGCCAACTCATAGCCTGGAGGCAAGGTCGCGCGCGCAGTCGCTGCAACAACATTAATGGCATCGCCGGAGCTGACACCCTGGACGGCGCTGCCCAACACTTTGGCCGCAAGAAAGCCATTAAAGCGCTCGAGCTGTTCAGGACCTACCACTTGTTTGACAGAGATGAGTGCGGAGACTGGCACCATGCTGCCGTTATTGGCACGCACATAAATCTGTCCAAGATCAGTCGGTTCGGTACGGTATTGAGAGTCCGCTTGCATCTGTACCCGATAGGTGCGGCCATTCAAGTTGAAATCGTTGACATACAACGCACCCATCGTCGCTTGAAGACTGAGATACACATCCGCCACGGGAATCCCAAGCGACAGTGCCTTGGCCTCGTCGACCTCCACATACAGTTGTGGCGCTGTCGGTCTAAAAAAAGTATTGATACCCGTGAGCTTGGGTTGCTTTTTCAGTTCCTCTGTAAAGTTAGTCACGACAGTCGCCAGCTCAGTGACCGAGGGCACTCCCTTGGACTGCACATAGAACTCAAACCCGCCAGCAGAGCCCAGGCCGCGGATCGGGGGAGGATTAAAAACAAGCGCCATGCCATCGGGTAGGCTCATCCCGACAC
>JBIKOQ010000261.1:0-3578 GCA_044357955.1 Burkholderiaceae bacterium
CAGAGCCTTGGATATGGCGGTAGCCGGTGGCGAAAATGAATTCACGCGCTGGGGATTCAGAGATATCGTGGTTCGAAAGGCGATGGATATTATTCAACCGGACGTCTGTGCTGCAGGAGGCATCAGTGAATGCCGCAAGATTGCAACCTTGGCTAGCGCACACGGAGTCGAGTGTGTGCCGCATGCTTGGGGCTCGGCGATTGGTCTGGCCGCCACCTTGCACTTTTTGGGGGCGCTACCGGACCAACCGCCCAGTTATCGTCCCTTTCCGCCCTTGCTCGAGTTTGAGCAATGTGAGAATCCCTTCCGCGACCATTTGTCGGTCGAGCCCATCGTTCAGAACAAAGGCATTGTTCAAATCCCAACGGGTCCAGGACTAGGAATTGAGATCAAGCGCGACATACTGAGCAAGTATCGCGTGGCCTAATGATGTAGGCATTTCAATTCACAATTAAAAGTCTCAAGGACACTGTTCATGCGCTTTGTTAGCTTTGTTTCAAAAACGAGTGGCAGTATGGGGCAACGTGCCTTGACGCCTCGTGCAGGCGTACTTTTTTCTGACTCTGATCAGATTCTGGATTTAGGGCACGAGGCTTGTTTGGACTTGCTTGGTTCGACGCCTCCTTGTCTACTGACGATGATTGAGCAAGGTTTGCAAGGTTGGCAGTCGCGTATCGGTGCCTATCGATTTTCCAACGAAGCGCTTGTGCAGCTTGATGCCGTCAAACTCCTGGCGCCGTTGCAAAGACCAGGTAAAGTGATGGGTGCTGCATTTAACTTTCGCGATGCCTTAGCGGAAAGAGGTATGGCCCCACCGGCCGAACCTGTCGTGTTCTTTCGTTCCGGGAAAACGGTGATTGGTCCGGATGAACCCATACTCATTCCGCCAGATGTGGGTGATGTGGCGTATGAGGGAGAGCTCGCGGCCATCATTGGACGTCGCGCACTGTGTGTGTCAGAAGCTGAGGCAATGCACTACGTGGCGGGCTATACCATCCACAATGATGTGAGTGGCTCAGGCTTGATCAAGCGCGATAGTGGAAATTTTGTGCGTGGAAAAAACTTACCCTCAACGTCTCCCTTGGGCCCATGGATTGCAACGCCCGATGAGGTTGTAGATCCACATCAAATCAGAATCAAACTTGAAGTGGATGGTCGTCTGCTTCAAGACGGCTCCACGGAAAGTATGCTTTTTCGTATTCCTCAACTGATCTCGTGGATCTCTCACAGAGTTCCCCTAGAGCCAGGCGATGTGATCGCGACAGGAACACCCGGTGGTGGAGCCCCGACCCACACACCTGCGGCTTGGCTGTTGCCAGGACAAAAGGTCACTGTATCCTTAGAGGGTTTGGGTCAATTGACGAATCCTGTCCAAAGAGGAGAGCCATTTTTTGAAGCTCCATAATGCGCGTCCCCGAGTATTACTGACGAGTCCCATCCATCCGGATATGCAGGCTGTATTAGCTGCTGAATGCGACATTATTCTGGCACCTGATACGCAGGCCTCGACGTATAAGCGACTCATCCGTGATGTTCACGGTGTCATTGTCAGGAATCAATTGCCGCCTGATATTTTTGATGATGCACCCTTGACGTGCGCAGTAGTGCGACACGGCGTGGGGTTGGATATGATCCCCGTTCAGGCTGCCACAGAGAAAAAAATTGCGGTTGCGAATTTGCCAGGTTGCAATTCGCAAGCCGTTGCAGAGTATTGCCTTGCTGGAATGCTTGCTTTAAGACGCAACTTAGCAGCAATGGATGCCTCTTTAAGAAAAGAGGGCTGGGCCAAAGCGCGTCCTGCTGCCGATCATTATTTAGAGCTCGGGGCGAGTACCTTAGGCATCGTAGGCGTAGGATCTATAGGAACGTTGATTGCTGCGATGGCGCAAGGCCTTGGGATGAAAGTCCTCGGTCTGACGCGTCGTCCTGAAACGCTCCCCAGAGGGGTGATCGCCGCCGACAAGGCAACGTTGTTTTCGCAGTCGGATGCTGTTGTGTTGGCCTGTCCACTCACTGAGCAAACGAGAAATCTTGTCGATCACTTCACGATTGCAGGAATGAAAAAACGTGCGATTTTGATTAATGTGTCGCGCGGTCCGGTCGTTGATACGGAGGCGTTGGTCATGGCCTTGCGTGAGGATCGGCTAGGGGGTGCCTTGCTGGATGTGTTCAATCAGCAGCCGTTGACGGGCTCAGAGCAAGTATTTGATTGTCCCAACCTGATGCTGACACCTCATTGTGCCGGCATCACAGAAAGTAGCTCCTTCGTGACGAGTGAGGGAGCCGTTAAGACGATGCTGGCGTTATTAAAAAATGAACGCCCTAACAACGTTGTCAATCCTGAGGTATTTAAGGACTAATTTCAAATGAAAATTACACGTATTCAAGCCGTTCCGATTTCTTTCCCTGTCCCTGCTAACAAATCTGTCACCTTAGGTATTGGACGCAGCGTCAAGCGTGATGCTGTATTGATAAAAGTCGAAACTGACGAAGGCTTGACCGGTTGGGGCGAAGCACATCATGGCCGTTGTCCTGGTGCCATTGCCAAGCTCATCGACACCACGTTGAGCGAATTGGTGCTGGGAATGGATGCGACAGACGTCAATGGCGTTTGGGCGCGTGTTTATAAAATGCAGATTGCAAGCCATGGTATGGGTGCTGCTGCGGTGTTGGCGTTAAGTGGGCTTGACCAGGCTCTTTGGGACATTCGCTGTCAACAAGCGAATCAACCTCTTTATAAAATGTTAGGTGGTACCTCGAAACCGATCAAAGCCTATGCGGGTGGCATTGCCTTGGGCTGGCAGGATCCGGAGAGCTTGGTTCAAGAGGCCTTGGGCTATATCAGTGAGGGATACCGGGCACTCAAGCTTCGCATGGGAGATACACCTAAAAAAGATATTGCGCGAGTGCAGGCTGTGCGCAAGGCTGTCGGCGATGACATTGAAATTCTGACCGATGCAAATACAAATTACACGTTGGAAGCGGCCTGCAGAGTGTTGCCCGCATTTGCGGAGGCTCAAGTCGCTTGGCTAGAGGAGCCCTTTCCACCTCAGGATCGTCATGCTTATGCAACGCTGGCAAGAACGAGCAATGTCCCCTTAGCTGCGGGCGAAAATCACTACACGCGCTATGAGTTCGATACATTGATCGAAGACAACTGCGTCCGATACCTTCAGCCTGATCTGTCCAAAACGGGCGGCATCACAGAAACGATGCGGATAGCTGCCATGGCTGGTGCAAAAAAACTGACTGTTAATCCACATACGTCAGCAACGGCGATCAATATGGCTTGTAGTTTGCATTTGTTATGCGGTGTAGATAATCCCGGTTATTTTGAAGGTGATGTGACCGGATTGAATCCCTTTAGGGACCATCTCGCGGGTCAGATCCCCTATAAATTAGACGCTAACGGCTGCGTGGTTCCACCAGAGGGTGTGAGTTATGGCTTAACGCTGGACATGGACTTTATCCAGTCCCATCCATTGATCGAAGGACCTTGCTACGTTTGACGGTTTAACTGTGTTGCTAAGGTGCTGCTCTTAATTTTAGTGATGGTTATTTGTAATGTGTAGGGTCAA
>JBIKOQ010000262.1:0-3576 GCA_044357955.1 Burkholderiaceae bacterium
CATGCGGCTACCGATCGTACCGCCAGCACCGGGACGATTGTCCACAATCACAGGCTGGCCCCATTTCTCTTGCAGTCCACGTCCAAGTTCGCGGGCAACGATATCAACCTGGCTGCCGGCCGTGAAAGGCACAATGATTTTGACGGGCTTGGTGGGAAAGTTTGTCTGTGCGACAGCCCCACCTGCAAGCACTGATCCTAATACTGCGATACCTACGGTTTTTATGACTGTTGAAAGCATGATTATGGTCTCCTGATTATTATGGTTTTACATAAGCAATACGATTGCAAGTGATCCGTCCTGTCGAATTATCGACCCTTCTGTAGTATTTTTAACGTATGGCAGCCATTCCTGCTTGTGCAACTTGAGCATCTTGGTGTGACATCACGCCTGAGACGCCGATGCCTCCGATGACCTCACCATTCTCAATAATGGGAAAGCCACCTTCGAGGGGGGTGACGCCGGGTACAGCCATAAAACGCAGGCCTTCGCCACCGGCGGCAATGCCGTCCTGAAACATTTTTGTCGGACGTCGAAAATTCACAGCCGTCATTGCTTTGCCTGTCGCAATGGACATGCTGGAGTGCTGCGTGTGGTCGAGTCTTTGGGCGAGCACGAGGCTGCCGCTGGAATCTGCAATGACGATGGCCACAGGCCATTGATTTTTGAGAGCCTCCGCTTCAGCGGCTTGCATCATTTTTTTCGCTTGCGCGAGAGTGATTGGACGCCCGTAGGGCAGTGGTTTGTCGAGGATCGGATTGTCTGTGGCCATTTTATTGTTGCGATGCAGCGTTGGAAAGAGGAATCTAGTCACTAACTCTAGTCGATCTTATACTAGACCAAGCACCCAAACAACTAGGTGTTTTTACGAAGGGGAACGGGATGGCAATCTTGGAAGTCGAGCATATCAACGTCACGACCAGCGATCTTGAAAAAACGAGACGGTTTTATACCGAAGTGCTCGGGATGAGAGAGGGGGTGCGTCCGCCGTTTAGCCGCCCCGGTGCCTGGATGTATTTGGGGGATCGCGCCATGGTTCATATTTCAACTGGACGAGCACCTATCACTCAAAGTAGCGATGCATTCGATCACATTGCCTTTAAAGCGAATGACTTGCTCTCGACGCGCGCGCATCTTAAACAGCATGGTATTGCGTTTAAAGAGTTCAGCGTCCCTGATCGAGAGTTGCATCAGATTTTTATTAGAGATCCTGAAGGCATGCAAATAGAATTGTTATTCAGTGGTGAAGACGCGCGACTTGCGATCTCAGAGGGTGGTTCAGTGGATGTCACGCGTGCGTCGCCATCCTAAAAAAATTTCTTTTATCTTTTATCTTTTACCCTAGCTACATTTTCCCTGGCAGCCATGTCACGATTTGCGGGAACACCGTTAAAAAGAGTGTAAACAGGATGATGATGATGGCATAGGGGAGTGCACCCCACATCACATCGCTGATCGTGCCTGAGTCTGAACGAATTCCGTGAACAACAAATAAATTCATGCCAACGGGTGGTGTGATCAGACCAAGCTCGCACATCAGAATAACAAAGATACCGAACCAGATTGGATCAATTCCAAGCGCGATCGCAATCGGATAGGTCACAGGAATGGTCGCCACCATCATGGACAGTACATCCATGAACATACCCAGCAGCAGGTAAAACACAATCAAACCGAGAATGAGTCCTACCGGGGATAGCCCAAGACTAGTGACCCACTTTGTCATGACCTCAGCGACACCGGTCAAGCTGATAGTGAGATTTAAAATAAAGGCTGCAGCGATGATTAGCAGGATCATGCCGGAGACACGGGCAGTGGAAATAAAGCAGCCACGTAACAGCGGCCAGGATAAACGACCTGACTTCACGACAAAGAAGAGAACGGTCGTCACGCCAAGCGCGGCGCTTTCAGTGGCAGTCGCAATACCAAAGTACAAGCTACCCATGACGACACCAAAGACGATCAGCGGCGCAATAAGATGCTGAGAAACGATGAGCTTATCTTTGAAGCTGACTTTTTCTTCGCGCAGCGTGTTGCCACTGAGAATGCTCGTGATGGCGATGTACAGCATGAAAGACGCTGTCAATAACAGTCCTGGGATAATGCCTGCAACAAAGAGTTTGCCGATAGAATTGTTGGTCAACGAACCATAGATGATCATGTTGACACTAGGTGGAATCAAAATGCCGAGTGTGCCACCTGCGGCAATCGATCCAAGTGAGGGGCGAATCGGATAGCCACGTTTCATCAAGGAGGGGAGTGCAACCGTTGATATCGTCGCAGCTGTTGCGACCGAAGAGCCTGAGGTTGCCGCAAATAACGCACAGCTCCCGATGTTGGTATGCAGCAGACCGCCGGGCAGGCGACCAAACCATGCAGAGAGTGCGAGATACATGCGGTCGGCGATGCCGGAGCGCAGGAGTAACTCGCCTAAGAGGACAAAAAGAGGAATGGATGTCAGTAGATTTTCATTTTGGACGCCCCACAGAACTGGGGCGATCGAATTCATAAAAGGCATGCCGTATACGGCAATGCCACCAACAATGCCGACAAGTGCCATTGAAACAGCAATGGGAATGCCGGCAATCATCATGAAAACCATGATGAAAAATGCGAGTGTGATGAGAGTGGGGTTCATGCTTTTTTCACGATCTCATCAAGGTTAGAGCGTTGCGCTAAGTCGTCAAGCTCTTCTTTGAGCTCCTCTTTTGCACTTTTGGGCTGAAACTCAAGAATGAGTTCTTGCTGTTTTCCAGTCAGTAACAGATATGTTGCCCATGCTGCAAAGCAAGAAGAAACAATTCCGAAAATGACTAAGCCGGCATACCAAAGCGATTGGGGATAAATAAGTGGTGTAGCCCAGGGAGTTTGTGCCGTACTGCCATAGGTCACTGAGTCAAGCAACACCTGTATCGCGACCCAACATAAAAATACAGCAAATGCTGCCAGACTAAAGGCTGAAAGCCAGTTCATTAAGGCTTTCAGCCAGTCTGGATAATGTTGATGCAACACATCCACACGAATGTGATTGCGTCCAAACACGGCTAGACTAAAAGCAATGGTTGACCCGATGGCCAAGGCATAGCCGCCAAGCTCATCTACGCCCTGTAGAGAAACATTAAATAACTTCCGTGCGATCGTCTCAATGGTAACGAGCGCAACAAGTGTCATAAAGATGGTTCCGAACAGAATGCCCAGAATATTTTCAAGCCGTGTTTTCATGAGGTTGCCTTAACTTATTTCACACCGACAATCGGTCCAACTGTTTTTTTCCAATCAGCGGAGCAGGTTGGATTGGTTTTGTCACAAACAGGTGCCCAAGCTGGAAAGGACACTTTATCGATGGCTGTGGAGACAAGCTTCAAGTCTGCTTCTGAGACTGGTACGGTTTTGACTTTGAATTTCTTGCCAGTGGTGCAGGGATCTGAGCCTTCGTTACAACGCAAGGCATCATCGGATAGTTCTTTTGAGTATTTCCAGATGTCATTGGTCAGCTCGGTAAAGGCCGCCTGCAGCTTGACTTGCTGGTCAGGTTTCATACGGTTCCACGTCTTGAGTGAAATCGCATAGCCGTTC
>JBIKOQ010000263.1:0-3573 GCA_044357955.1 Burkholderiaceae bacterium
TTTCGTAGGTTCAGAAAGTGCAACCTCAAGAACCTTGTCGATCCAACGGACCGGCACAATTTCCAGATGATTTTTTACATTATCTGGTATCTCGGCTAAGTCTTTAACGTTTTCTTCCGGAATCAAAACCGTTTTGATCCCGCCGCGATGCGCAGCCAATAATTTCTCCTTCAGGCCACCAATCGCAAGGACTTCGCCACGCAAGGTAATCTCTCCGGTCATCGCAACATCTGAACGCACTGGGATGTGTGTGAGCGCCGAGACGATCGCCGTTGTGATGGCAATACCAGCGGAAGGACCATCTTTGGGTGTTGCCCCCTCTGGGAAGTGCACGTGAATGTCACGTTTTTCAAACACGGTATCTGCGATACCCAGACGAGCAGCACGAGCACGCACGACACTTCTTGCGGCTTCAACGGACTCTTTCATCACGTCACCAATCGAGCCTGTGCGTTGGATAACGCCTTTACCGGGCATATCGGCAACTTCGATGGTCAGTAAATCACCACCGACCTCCGTCCATGCCAAGCCAGTCACCTGGCCGATCTGATTTTCTTTTTCAGCCATGCCAAAGTTGAAACGTCGCACACCTAAATAGTCACTGAGATTTTCAGAAGTCACAATCACTTTAGCGATAGGCTCAGAAGATTTAGACGCTTTTTTAGCTTCGCTCTCTGCAAGCAATTTCTTGACGACTTTACGGCAAATCTTACCAACATCACGCTCAAGAGAACGCACGCCTGCTTCTCTCGTGTAATAGCGAACGATGTCACGAATCGCTGACTCTTCGACAATCAACTCTTCAGCTTTGACGCCGTTATTCTTCATCACCTTGGGGATCAGGTGATCCAAAGCGATGTGGATTTTTTCATCCTCTGTGTAACCGGAAAGACGAATCACCTCCATCCGATCCAACAATGCCGGGGGAATATTCAGTGTGTTGCTGGTCGCCACAAACATGACGTCAGAGAGATCAAAATCAACTTCAACATAGTGATCCTGAAAAGTATGATTCTGCTCAGGGTCCAACACCTCGAGTAATGCTGAGGCTGGATCGCCACGAAAATCCATCCCTAACTTATCAATTTCATCGAGCAGGAAAAGAGGGTTTCGGACGGCGACCTTAGACATATTTTGCAAGATCTTCCCAGGCATCGAACCAATATAGGTACGACGATGTCCACGAATCTCAGCTTCATCACGCACGCCACCCAGGGCCATGCGAATAAACTTGCGATTAGTGGCTTTGGCAATGGATTGACCTAACGAGGTTTTACCCACGCCTGGAGGACCTACCAAACACAAAATAGGGGCTTTAACCTTGTCAACCCGCTGTTGGACAGCCAGATACTCAAGGATGCGTTCTTTAACCTTATCCAGGCCGTAATGGTCATTATCAAGCACGCTTTCGGCGTTTGGAATGGAATTATTGACCTTGCTCTTTTTCCGCCAAGGTAATGCAATGACTGTATCGATATAGTTGCGGACAACGGTTGCCTCGGCTGACATCGGCGACATCAGCTTAAGTTTTTTAAGCTCACCATCCACTTTTTTACGTGCGTCTTTAGGCAGATGCGCCGCTTCGATTTTTTTCTCGAGTTCTTCGATATCAGCGCCCTCTTCGCCCTCACCCAACTCCTTTTGAATGGCTTTGACCTGCTCATTCAAATAATAGTCGCGCTGGCTTTTTTCCATCTGCTTTTTGACGCGACCACGAATCCGCTTTTCAACTTGCAGAATATCAATTTCAGTCTCAAGTTGAGACAATAAAGCTTCGAGACGCTCAGAGGTCGAAATGATTTCAAGCATCTTTTGCTTTTGTTCGAGCTTGAGAGGTAAATGCGCTGCGATGGTGTCAGCCAGTCGACCAGCGTCATCGATTCCCGCCAGAGAAGTTAAAATCTCAGGAGGAATTTTTTTATTGAGTTTCACATACTGTTCGAACTGACTGACGATCGCGCGCCGAAGAGCCTCGATCTCAGCACCTGTCGTGGTGTCCGGTGCAATAGGCACTAATTCAGAAGTGAAGTGCGTATCAGCGTCCTGAATATTGGTGACCCGCGCACGCTGTGCGCCTTCGACGAGGACTTTGACAGTTCCGTCAGGCAGCTTCAACATTTGAAGAATCGTGGCAACGCAACCGATCTCATAGACATCCTCGGGAGTCGGATCGTCTTTACCCGCAGATTTTTGAGCTGCCAACATAATACTTTTGCCCGCCTCCATCGCGGCCTCAAGGGCACGAATCGAGCGGGGGCGGCCCACGAAAAGTGGGATCACCATGTGCGGGAACACGACAACGTCGCGCAACGGCAGCAAAGGCAGATTAATGGGGTCAGAAGGCAAAGTCTGATGTCCGGACATGATGTCCTCCTAATAAAAACTCGGCGAATCCTAACTGGGCGGCCGATACAAAGCCCATGTTTCTACGAATAGCTTCGTTATTGGGACAATAGCCTAAATTTCAAGTTAGATACCTTTATAAAAGACAAAGCCCCTATGAAGGGGCTGGGAAAACAAGCATTTACCGTTTTGGCTCAAGCCGCTGCATCACGGATAGCAGGCTTTTTGACCGCCGGTTTAGGTTCGTTTTCATCCGCATAGACTAACAAAGGTTTACCTTCGCCAGTAATGGCAGCCTCATCAAGGACCACACGTTTAATGTTACCTTGAGTTGGTAACTCATACATCGTATCGAGCAATGCAGACTCTAGGATGGAGCGCAAACCACGCGCACCTGTTTTGCGTTTAATTGCCTTGCGAGCGATCGCTTTTAAAGCAGCTGGACGGATCTCGAGTTCAGCCTCTTCCATCGCGAATAATTTTTGAAACTGCTTAACAACGGCATTTTTGGGCTCGGTCAAGATCTGCATGAGCGTGTCTTCGTCGAGTTCCTGCAAGGTGGCTATCACGGGCAAACGTCCAACCAACTCAGGAATCAAGCCAAATTTGACCAAATCCTCTGGCTCTACCTCTAGGAAAGTATCCCCTGTAGAGCGTTCGGTCTTTGACTCGACAGAAGCTCCAAAACCAATACCTGAACGCTCAGTCCGATTACGGATCACTTTTTCAAGTCCGTCGAAAGCCCCTCCGACGATGAAAAGGATGTTGGTGGTGTCGACTTGAACAAAGTCCTGATTGGGATGCTTTCGACCGCCTTGAGGGGGCACAGAGGCGACAGTGCCTTCGATCAGTTTGAGCAAGGCTTGCTGAACGCCCTCGCCAGAAACGTCACGCGTGATAGAGGGGTTGTCTGCTTTACGAGAAATTTTGTCAATTTCGTCAATGTAAACAATGGCGCGCTGGGCTTTATCGACTTCGTAGTTACAGTTCTGAAGTAACTTTTGAATAATATTTTCGACATCCTCACCGACATAGCCCGCCTCGGTCAAGGTCGTGGCATCAGCCATCACAAAAGGAACATTCAGCTGTCGTGCCAACGTCTGGGCCAGCAAGGTTTTGCCAGACCCCGTGGGGCCAATCAATAAAATATTGCTTTTAGACAACTCGACGCCGTCACTTTTGAGTTCGCCGTGCTTTAAACGTTTGTAGTGATTGTAGACAGCCACTGCT
>JBIKOQ010000264.1:0-3566 GCA_044357955.1 Burkholderiaceae bacterium
GCGGCAATCGCTCAAGCGACAGTCAGTCTGGGGGCTGGAGCAGCAACCTGTATCAGCTGACGTTTGGCTCAGATTTTTACTCTTCCAACGGTACGACGCTTGGTGGCGGCTTGGCGCTCTCGAGCACCACGGTCAACCCGGCCTATGGCTCGGCAACCATTCAGCAGGGCTCGTTGTTTGCCTATGGCAAGATGCCTGTTGAGAGCTTTGTGCTCGATGCCATGGCCAGCGTGGGCTTGAGCTCGAGCGACATCAAGCGTGGAGATGTGACGGGTTTGAGCGCTGGGTTTAGAAACAACGCGGTCTCAGGCAATGATCTCATGCTCAGCTTGGGCGTGAGCCGTCCGATGGATCTGGAGAGCCTGCGCATCACGCCCTTTGCGCGGGTGACGTGGCAGATGGTCTCCCAGTCTGGCGTCAATGAGAGTGGTGTGGCCTCGGCGTTGAGTGTGAATCGCTACACCGGCAATGGCGTGCGTGGGGTGATTGGATTGGCTGCGGGCTCAAAGGCCAACAATCCCATGACGGCCAAGAACACCTACCGTGCTTATGTCGGAGTGGGTGCGGACTCCTCGGGCCTATTGAACCCGACGCTGAACGCATCGCTTGCCGGGATTGGCACCAACATCACCACACCGAATGCAGGCACCGCGTTTGTGCAGGCAGGACTGTACGGTACAGCCAAGATGTCAGAGAACACGTTTGCCTATGCCGGCATCTCGGGCGAGGCACGTAGTGGACAAACTCTTGGTACGATCAACTTGGGATTGAAACTGCAGTTTTAATAATCAGCAGGTTCATTCATTATCTCGGGACCTACAAAGCAGCTTTCTAGCAGTGACACAACAAAGCTACAAAGATATTTTAGAGTTCTTCAAAAGCAATCAATGATCTAAAGACACTGATGAATTTGAAATTGGGGCGGGATTGATTTTGCCAACTCAATTCTGAATGTTATGCCTCCCCTTTTTAGTGGGAGTCAGAATAAGGGTCGCCGCGATACGTTTATCGAGCTTGATATAAAGCTTAACTGCTCGAATTCGGTCTTCGTATGAGTACATGAACTACCTCCAAGTAGTCCAACTTTTCCGCCGCACCTCCCCTCACTCGAGTCGCATTAATTGGATGATGGATTAAACATGCTCAGGCACCAATCAACTCCGCCCGAGCCACCACTGAAATTATAGAGACCCCTGCGTTCGCGCTGGGGTTTCGGCTTTTGTGGGCTTGTGTCTGGATCTTGCTTCGTTAACTAATAATAAGTACAATGTACATATGAATTCAATTAAGTTCGATTGGGATCCTAGTAAAGCCGCAACCAATCAAAAGAAACACAAAGTTTCGTTTGAGGAAGCTAAGTCAGCCTTTTATGACGAACGGGCGAAGCTAATCGACGATCCAGATCATTCTGCAGATGAAGAAAGGTTTATTTTGTTAGGGCTTAGCCACTTGCTTCGCGTGGTCGTCGTATGCCATTGCTACCGTGGTGACGACAATGTCATTCGCATTATTTCTGCTCGCAAAGCAACAACCCAAGAATTAAAAGCTTACTGAAGGTGACCTATGCGCAAAGAATATGATTTTTCTAAAGCTAAAAAAAATCCGTACGCCTCACAGCTCAAGAGGCCAATTACGATTCGTCTTGATGAAGACTCAGTGACCTACTTTAAAACCATCTCAGAAGAGGTAGGCATCCCCTATCAAAGTCTGATTAATCTCTACTTAAGAGACTGTGCAACATCACATAAGAAGCTGAACCTTAGCTGGAAATAGTTAATAAGCAGAATCAAACGCCCACCGCCCGTGATCAATTCCGCCCCGAGCCGCCATCTGAAACTGAAAAAACCATGCGTTCACGTTGGGGTTTTTGCTTTTGTGGGCTTGTAACTGGATGTTTTTAAATAATTGATAGTGCTTTAAATAGTGTGATTGACTATACTGTCAGTAATGCTAAACAGGAATTCATCATGAGCACAATCTCAGCCAATGACCTTAAAACTAAAGGTGTGAAAGCAATCGAGGAAGCACTCGCCACGCAACCTGAAGTTGCTGTTTCCGTTCGCGGTCAAATTAAGTACATCGTGATGAGCGAAGAACAATACCAATATCTTCGCGAATGCGAACTTGAAGCCGCGCTTGCCGAATCTAAGGCTGATCTCGACGCTGGTCGCTATGTAAAAGAAACGGTTGCCCAACACATTCGTCGCATCAACAAGCTGAATGCAAAGTTGGCAGCATGACCTGGCAGTTAATTTTTACAGAGCAATACAACCGCAAGGCTGCCAAATTCGTTAAGCAACACCCAAACGCACTGACTCAGTACACCAAGACCCTTGAACTGCTAACGGTAAACCCTCATCACCCTTCCCTTCGACTACATAGCCTCAAAGGAAAGCTCGCCGGTCTGCATAGTGTCTCAATCAATCTGAAGTACAGGATTACGCTTGAACTTATCATTACTGAGAATGAAATCATTCCAATCAACGTTGGGGATCATGACGAAGTTTACTAATTAATATTGAAAGTCGGTCGATTGCCATTGTGTTCGTCATTCTCGTACCACAATTTGAATTCACCTTCTATTTCGTAATATTAAAGGTGAAAAATATATTTCAATATGCTAATCTTTATTTTAATTGCATCAACAATTTTGGGTTCGATGAATCTATCTTTACTTTAGAAATTAGCCTATCTGACTTTATCCATTTGAACAACAACACCTATCTCAGCACTCAAACAACCGATTATTACTATTTACACAAGGAGATCGGCTCATATGAATAAGCTTCTCATCGGAGCGGTGGTTTTCGCTAGCCTTATTGGAGTGCCCGCATTCGCTGCCGACCGAGCAAACAAGGCTGAAGCCGAAGCTATGGTTAAGAAAGCCGTTTCGCATCTCAAGTCTAAAGGTGAAGCTGCATATGCTGATTTCACAGCACCAAACAAGACATTCATCGATCGCGACCTTTACATAGTGGTTTATGACCTTGATGGGATATGTCTCGCTCACGGCCAGATCGCCACGCAAGTCGGGAAGGATCTCACTAATTTGAAAGACTCAGACGGCAAACTGTTCATTAAGGAACGGGCCGAGTTGGCCAGAAGCAAAGGAACTTTCTGGCAAGACTACAAGTTTACCGACCCAATCACCAAGTCCATCATGCCCAAGCAGACATACTGTGAAAAGGTTGATAAAGTGGCCGTCTGCGCTGGCATTTACAAGTAAGCCTCTGAATCGCTACTGGTTTTATAGGCACTTCTTAGCCTAACATTTCAAGCGTATCCTCTAAAAATACAATCCAACGCACCCCTTTGCGATCCTCTCACCCCCGAAACCTTCCAAAGGTTGCGGGCTCTAGCAAGAGGTGAGCTTTAAGATGACTGTTAGCACAATCGCTCCACACCGCCACGCAATTACAGATGTCCACGATATCATTTGCTACTACCGCGAACAGGCCGGCACAGCGGTCGCAGAAAATGTCGGTATTGAAATTGATGAAGCATACGCTCGCTTAAGACAACACCCAAGCAACGCTGTCTCGTCAAAGGTTTCAATAAGGATCGAC
>JBIKOQ010000265.1:0-3556 GCA_044357955.1 Burkholderiaceae bacterium
GGGCTTTTTAGTGGATGTCGATGACGATCAAGGCTTGAGGGATATCATCACAACGCTCAGCGAAGATCCCGAACTCAGACAAAAGATGGGACGTGCGGGATATGATCGAATTTGGAAAGACCCCGCTTCAGCTTTCACTCCAGAGGCATTGGTTCGCCGAACCGAAGAATGTTATGGCCATTGGCTGAGTCAAAAATGGGCCCTTCAAGGTCGTGGACAAAAAAAGGTGCCGCATGACTGACCTACAGCAGCGTATCGGGACTGACCGAACCATCCCTATCTTGATGTATCACCAAATTGATTTGCCCGCTCCCAGAGGGACCTCCTTTCGTAGTTTGACGGTTCACCCTAAAAGTTTTAAGCGTCAAATGTACTGGATGCACAGGCTCGGTTATCGCGGGCTTAGCATGCGGGATCTCATGCCTTATCTCGATGGGGAGCGAACCGGAAAGGTTTTTGGGATCACGTTTGATGATGGATATCGTAATGTTTTTCAGCACGCGCTTCCCGTGCTGACACAACTTGGTTTTACTTCGACGAATTATCTTGTTGCCAACCAGTTTGACGGTGGAAACGTCTGGGATGCGCATCATAATGTTCCCTTTTCTCCTATGATGTCTCAAGGCGAGGCGAGGGAATGGATTCAGGCTGGGCAAGAGGTAGGCTCTCACACGCTTGATCACGTTCACTTGCCTGACTTATCCTTGGAACAAGCGCGACATCAAATTTCTTATTCGCGTCACATGCTTGCCGATGCAGTCAAACAAGAAGTGACCGCATTTTGTTACCCATACGGTCAATTGACTTCCGAACATGCTGAGTTGGTCATCGAAGCGGGTTATTGCAGCGCCACGACGACTCAGCGAGGATTGGCGAGTGCAAAAGACTCTCCTTTTTTGCTCCCGCGAGTGGGGGTTTGGCGATCGACAAACCTCCTGCATTTTTTTCAAAAGTGCTTGACCCAGTATGAAGACCGCCGGCGTGGCTGAGCGTATGCGCATTGCGCTCATCACGGAACGGTTCGGTCGCAAGTTTGGCGGGGCAGAAGCCTATGCGGTCAATCTTTTTGAAATTTTGTCTAAACGACATGATGTCACGGTCATTGCTTGTGAGTTTGAGCACGATCTGCCTGTTAAGGAGATTTCCGTCAAAAGACTCAAGAGGTTTCCGAGCTGGATGCGTGCATTGCATTTTGCATACTGTGCCAAGAAACTGACCTCTTCAGGCTTTGATGTCGTGCATTCCCATGCGATGGGCCCGGCGGGCGATGTGCATGTCATGCATGTCGTTCCGGTTAGATATCGCCGTTTTTTTATGCGCGCCAGATGGCGCGGCTATTTGAGTTATCTTGAACCTCATAATATTGCACATCTATGGCTGGAATCTTCTTCGCTGCGCTTTGTGCCGGGACATCAGGTGGTGGCGGTGTCACCGAGCGTGACCAAACAGCTTCAGGCTGCCTATCCCCTCATCACGTCGGTGGAAATGATTCCTCCGGGCGCGCATGCCCAACACATCGACCCGATCGTGAGAACAAGCATCCGTCATCAGCTCGGCTGGCAAGACACTGATGTGGTGTGCATACTCGTCGCTCGGAATCCTTTGTTAAAGGGCTTGGCTGTTTCGCTGCAAGCACTTGAACGTCTTCCTGAGCATTACAAGCTCGTTGTGCTTGGTGCTGATGCTGACTCACAGCAATATTTTTTTCATCACCATCCTCAAATGAGTGCGCGTGTGAGAATGCTCGAACCGACTTCTAGCGTATCGGCTTATTTTCAAAGTGCCGATATTTGTGTACATCCGACTCAGCGGGACAGTTTTGCCATGGCGCCGCTCGAAGCAATGGCACACGGTTTGCCGGTCGTTCTGAGTGCTGAGCAGTTTTGTGGCTTTGCAGCCTATGTCAGACATCAGCATGATGCCTGGGTGCTTACCGATCCAAAAGACGCTGAGCAATTGGCAGAGGCCATTTGTGCGTTAGGAGAGAGTCCCCAGCTGAGAGCGCAGTTTGTTCATGAAAGTCATGCGCTGGTGAAATTTTTTTCTTGGGAAACGGTGGCGCAGCGTTATGAGGTTCTTTACACAAATGTCATGAGTCAGAAAGAGGTGTCTCAGAGCCAGCCCCGTATCCAGTAACCCAGCAGACCGAGATATTCTTTGATGATGGTTCTGCTCGCATCGAGACTGCGCAGATGTGGAAGCCAGATATCTGGTGCATTTGAAGCGGGTAGTACGATCTGAGGCGCGCTTCCGGCTGCAGTGACTTTGATGCCTCGCTTTTCGAGACTTCCCAGTGCTCTGGGCATGTGTAGTGCTGAGGTGACGAGTAACGCGCTCTTAAGCTTTTGGCCACGCATGGTGATGTCAGTAAATCTGGCATTTTCAGAGGTGTTGCGACTGTCATTTTCGAGCAGGAGTGCGGAGTCTGGAATACCGCGCTGTCTTAGGATGCGAGCAATGATCTGAGCCTCGCTGACTTTACCTTCGCGAGCGCCTCCAGACAATAGAATCCTAGGTGCTCTTCCTGCGAGATAAAGCGCTTCGGCGCGATCAATTCGGTCGATTGCTGTGGCGCGGTTATAAGGCTCAAACCAGTTCGCCCGATTCGCCTGAGTTTTGCCACCAAACACAACAATCACATCCGCGCGGGGAAGGTCTTTCGGGTCTTTATAAGGGTGGCGAGACTCTAGCAGCTCGCCTAAAAAAAGAGTCGTGGCAGGAAGTGACCAAGCCAGTACCCATCCTATAGCAACGACCGACAGAAAGATAGCAAAGGCGCGCTGTTTAATCACGCTCAGTAACACTGCGACAGCCAATAAAATCAGGCAGAGGCTAGGGGGATATAGCAGCAGATTTGAGAAAGGGATCGAGTCAAGCAATGTTCTTGGCCTGCTTTTAGGAGGTCAACAATTGTTGCACGCGCGTCACCACTTCAACCGTACTCGGCCATTGACCATCGTGTCCCATATTGCAGCTCTTAGTCGTCCACGGGCCTGTGCGCTTCACATCCGTCACACCAAACAAAGTCAGTTGTTTCGCACCCGCAGCGGCGCATAAGTGCGCGACGCCTGAGTCATTGCAAACCACCAGTGTTGCCATGTTTGTCAGTGCACAAAAAGCACCTAAGTCTAAGGGGCGAATGCAGTCCACGGTCGGAGCGATACGATTGGCCTGTGCTTGCTCGGGTGCGGGAGGGCACATGGCGACATTGACGCGATTATTTTGGAGAATCCGGGCGAGCGCATCAAAGTGCGGCCAAACTTTATTTTGGCCACGGTGCTGACCGGTCGCTGTTGGCGCAATCAATACAAAATCACCCTTTTTTAAACCGGCTTCGCGAAGTGCCGCCGCGGCTGATTGCTTGTGTTCGTTTGTAATAGGCAACGATAAAGAATCTCTAAGCACCACTTGAGAGGTATCGTAGCCCCAGCATTGCAGCGCGCGTTTGGTCAGCTCGAACCAGGCCTGAACGGCGTGGAGTTTGTCGACGGGTTTGGTTTGAGGCCATTTTAGGAGCAGTGAGCGCCCATCATCGCGCCACCCTACGCTTTGAAAG
>JBIKOQ010000266.1:0-3548 GCA_044357955.1 Burkholderiaceae bacterium
GTATGGTGGCAATATCGGTCGTATTCAGCGTCATGTGTTCGATCCCGTTTCTGGTCAGGAAAAGTCTTTCGTCTCGGGCTATAGCAATGATGTCGTTCCCAACCTTTGGAATTAAAAGAGAGGTAAAGCGTGAGTTCGGTTAAAACGTCCCTCAACATTCATCTTTGCGATTACTCGTCTGTTCGTCAAGCGTTGTTGGATAGGCGTGAGATCGCTTTTCTAGATGTACGAGAAGAAGACCCCCACGCGCGTTCCCATCCTTTGTTCGCAGCGAACTTCCCCTTGTCGCGCGTTGAGCTCGATGCGTATGACAAATTGCCGAGACGCGATGTCTGGATCGTGACGCTCGACGAGGGTGACGTCTCGACCGCGGAGTCGGATGCAATGCTTGCTGCCCAACGTCTTGTGCAACTCGGCTTTACGAATGTAAGCGTCTTTGAAGGGGGCGTTCGCGCTTGGGCTGCCGCCGGCGGAGAGCTCTTTAAGGACGTGAATGTGCCGAGTAAGTCTTTTGGAGAGTTGGTTGAGTCTCGACAACACACGCCTTCATTGTCAGCCCAGGAAGTCAAAGCGTTGATCGATGAAAAAGCGGATGTGGTGCTTTTGGATGTCCGGCCTTTTGAGGAATTCAACACCATGAGTATTCCCACTGCGATTAATTGTCCCGGTGCTGAAGTGGTGTTGCGGGTTGCCGAGTTGGCACCGCGTCCAGAAACGCGCGTGATCGTCAATTGTGCGGGCCGTACGCGCAGTATCATCGGAACACAGTCCTTGATTAATGCGGGCATTCCTAACAAGGTTTCTGCTTTACGCAATGGCACGATTGGTTGGACACTCGCCGAGCAAGTGCTGGATAAAGGTCAGGTCAGAAAGTTTGCGGATGTCTCAGCTTCGACGACACAAAACGCAGCGGTGCGCGCACGTACTGTCGCTGACCGTGCCGGCGTCAAGCGTGCGACCCCTAGAGAGATCGACACTTGGCGCGCGCAGTTTGATCGCACCACTTATTTTTTTGATACGCGCCATCCGGAGGAGTATGTTGCGGGCCATTTGGCAGGTTTTCGCTCCAAGCCAGGCGGGCAACTCGTTCAAGAGACCGAAATGGTTGCACCCGTGCGTGGTGCCAGATTAGTCTTGGCTGATACCGATGGCGTACGTGCCAACATGACGGCCTCATGGCTGGCGCAAATGGCATGGGATGTGTATGTGCTGGATCAGACACAGCCTCAGGATTTCAACATTAAGGGAAGCTGGCAGCCCTTGCTCCCGATACGCCCTGAGGTTGCTTCCATCAGCGCGATGAGCTTGGCTGGTCTTTTAAATGAAGCGCGATCGAAGCAGGAAACGATCGTGATCGATCTAGGACGCCATGCGCAATATGTGCAGGGGCATATTCCTGGTGCATGCTACGTCTTGCGCTCTCAATATAATCAAGCGCTTGCCCAATTACCCAAGGCCTCGCGCGTCGTTTTGACCTGTCCCGACGGGGTGATGGCCGGTTTTGCGTTTGAGTCGTTTTCAAAAGCGTTCAATGAAGTCGACAGTAGTGTGCAAGTGCTCGCGCTAGAAGGAGGAACGCAGTCCTGGCGCGACGCTGGCCTGGCGCTTGAGAAAGGGCCTACGCACTTGATCTCGCCACCGCTCGATCGCTACAAGCGGCCTTACGAAGGTACCGACAATGCCCGCGAAGCGATGCAGGGCTATCTCGACTGGGAGTTCGGCTTAGTCGAACAGCTCGGTCGAGACGGCACGCATCATTTCTGGGTACTTTGAGGTCACCCTAGCGCAAAACTTGGCTGGCTTTTGCTTTTTCAATCAAAGACTTGGCATCGAGGGGTAACAAAAAGCCTTCTTTTGTCGCGCGTTCCGTGGCCTTGATAACGGCTGCGATATAACCCTCATGATTGCCATAACGCTCTTCCAGCGATAAGCGTGGATCTTGGTTTGCGTGTCGCTCGGCGGCAGTTCGCGCAAAAGGAATCATGCCACCGACATAATTACAAATTTGTCCCTTGTGAAAGGGTTTGTTACCGTCCGCAGTGATATTCCAGCCCAAATACGTACCAAGAGGGGCATCAAGCAATACAACGGGCACTCCGCCAAGCTCATTCCCATCCTGATCCACTTTTGGTGCAAACATCTTGAGAACTTGCTTGATAGGTGGGGGTGCATTGGTAGGAACGCCTGATACGTCGAGCGCGTTGAACTGAGGACCCCAGTCATAATCCAACACACTCATAATGAAATCAGGCTCTGGCACGGTCGGACGCAAACCCGGCAAGGTCGGGAAGCCGATATCTTTTTTGTTCGCTAACGCGAGCGTACCGCTCGGTTCACCACGTTGCGGGGCTAGGGTTGGATAGCGGCTTGGTGGAGGCTCGCTGCCTTTCATGACCCAGTCACGGAAGTGAACGCGGATGGCATTAACGGTCTCGGTGTGTGGAACAGGATTGGCAGGCAAAATACCGACGCCAAAATTATTCCCAGGACAAACTGCGGGCGTTTTAGGCAATCCGACACCAGGCAGACTCGTGTCAAATCCTCCCGCGCCGCCACCGTGATGACTACTGGCAATGTAATAACGCCTGACGGTGTTGGGAAGAGGCAGATCTTGCTTGCCATCGGTGCCGACCCATTCCGGTGTGAGCTTGAGCGCCCAAACTTCAGCAGAGCCGAAATGCTCAACAATTTTTGGGCAGGTGTTGGACGCTGTACAGCGATCCAGAATGCCTGCGGAAGGCAGACCTCGAACGGGATCAGGATGTGGAAGCCACCATTGAGGTCCTTCGCTTCCGGCTTGATAAAGCTCAAGCACCCCATCGGCCTGTGCCCAACGGAAATTGAGTGCGATTCGTCGTCCTGCGATGATGGGCCACATTCCATCGTGGACCATACTACCTCGCTCGGCTTGATTGAAGCCAAGGTGGAGCCAGCCGCGCAGGAAATTTCCTGATTGTGATACACCGCGTGCAATGCTGTGTTTCGCCACACCAGCGATTGGATTTGTTGTTCCCGCGTCATCCTTACTGGCGTTTTTAAAGAAATCACCGACATCTCGCCACGCAGCAAAACCAATGCCTAAAACATATGGGTCTGCTGCGGTAAAGACAACCTGATAGAGGCGCTTAGGATCAAAGCCGTCTTTGAGGCAAATTTGTGTCGCATCCGGCGTTCCGGGGAAGGGGGTTTTGTCATCACATTTCCCCCAAGCCCAATCAGAGTCAGCAATACGAACCTCATCGATGATTTGTCCGTGCATGCCTTCACCAGCCCTAGAGGTGAGCTTTGACTTGGTGGTATCAAGTGATATCGGTTTGTAAGGCAGCGGATTGCTTTGGACAATCAAGGGTTGTGAGGATTTCCCCGTGCGATTGACGATTCGTCCAAACACCTCGCCGGTGATCGGGTCACCATTAGGTTGCCGTGCGACAGGGACTTGAAGAAACTGTCCTGTTTTGGCTGAGTTGAGAGGGCGTATGCGCGTATTGCCGCTGTTGTCGCCCTGCCAGGCACTCGCCAGCAGGATGTCGCCGAGTTCTTGTTCTCTC
>JBIKOQ010000267.1:0-3542 GCA_044357955.1 Burkholderiaceae bacterium
GGAGTAACCTCGTTAATCATGTCGTTGCTTGCGACCTTATATCCAAGTTGGCGCGCTTCGCGACTCCAGCCTGCGGAGGTCCTACGTCATGACTGATGTTGCACTGCAAGCAAAACATATATCCAAACACTACGATGATGGCAACGTCAGGATTGATGTGTTGTGTGACGTGAGTCTGAGTATCGCCAGAGGTGAGTTGGTGGCCGTGATCGGCGCCTCTGGTTCTGGTAAAAGTACGCTGCTGCATGCGCTTGGCTTGCTAGACATGCCGAGTTCAGGTTCCATCATGATTGCTGGACAGACCTCCGAAGGCTTGAGCGAATCCGCTCGAAGCCGTTTACGTAATCGCGAACTTGGTTTTGTGTACCAGTTTCATCACCTCTTGCCTGAGTTTACTGCGCTTGACAATGTCGCCATGCCTCTCATCGTGCGTCGTGAAACGAGAGATTTCGCCCGCACTGAGGCGCTCAAGGTCTTAGAGATGGTGGGTTTGTCGGCGCGCACGACGCATTATCCCGGTCAGTTGTCCGGCGGCGAACGTCAGCGCGTCGCACTTGCGCGTGCACTGGTTGCGCGGCCCGCTTGTATCCTTGCTGACGAACCAACAGGCAATCTGGATCGCCACACCGCCCATCAGATGTTCAAACTATTAAAGCAGGTGAATGCTGAGTCAAACACAGCATTTTTAATCGTGACGCATGACCCCGAGTTAGCCGCGCTCGCAGATCGACGTTTGCATATGGATGCTGGGCGACTGGTCGATGCGCTTTGACACACATTGTCATCTTGATGCTAAAGAGTTCGACGTAGATCGTCAGGACGTGATCGCTCGCGCTCAACAAGCGAATCTCTCCGCGATTGTGATTCCCTCAGTCGAATATGCAAATTTTGAACAGGTCAGGGATCTGGCGCACCATTTTCCCCAAGGGTTTTTTGCTCTAGGGATTCATCCTCTGTATGTGCAACACGCTACGCTGCAGGACTTGGATCAACTGCACCGTGTCCTGACCAAATATCAGGACGATCCAAAACTATTGGCTGTTGGAGAGATCGGTCTCGATTTTTTTGTTTCTGAAATCTCAACAGGTGCTGAGCGCGCAAAACAAGAATATTTTTACGAGGCTCAACTTGCACTCGCTTGCGAATTTAATTTACCGGTGATTTTGCATGTCAGGCGCGCACAGGACGTCATACTCAAGTATTTGCGTCGTAGCGCAGTTCGGGGAGGAATTGCGCATGCTTTTAATGGCAGCCTGCAACAAGCTAATCAGTTTGTTGAACAAGGTTTTGCAATGGGTTTTGGAGGTGCGATGACCTATCCACGTGCGTTGCAAATCCGTCGTTTAGCGGTTGAGTTACCGCTCAGCGCGATTGTTTTAGAAACGGACTCACCTGACATTGCGCCAGCATGGTTACATGACAATCGGCGCAACGAGCCTCAGCAGGTTGTACAGATTGCCCAAACGCTCTCTCAATTGAGAGGCGTTTCTGAGTGTTGCGTGCTCGATGAGACTGCCAGTACGGCAATGCGAGTCTTGCCAGGATTAGCAAGACTCGCTGCAAGCAATCGCTTGAATTAACCTGCCTGATGACAGTTTTGTTGCTGACGTCCACCCGGATGAGCGGGCATCGATATCCCTTTTTCCTGGGCACGCTTTTGCATTTCTGTACGCATGCTTGTGCGTAATGCTTGACGCTCCTCCGGTGTCTGAGCTGCTTGCATCTTGGAGCGCATTTCCGTGCGTTCCTCGGGCGTCATCAGTTTGCTCATCTCAGAGCGCTGGCCTTTCATTCCGTGATCCATACCCATACCATGATGCATGCCACGACCTTGACCCATGCCTGAGCCTGTTGCGGGAGTGTTAGCAGACGGAGGTGTTGAGACATCATTAGGCTGTGCTGCGTTTGGTTGAGCGTTCGCGCTGGCAAAGGCTAATGTGGTGCTCAGTGCGAGCAAAATCGATGTTGCTAAGTTGCGTGTGCTTTTCATGAAGGATTTCCTTTTGAGATGTCGTCACCGCTCAGATCAATGTTGTCCAGCGGATAGGTCTTATTGAATCAGCTCAGACATGAATTTTTATGTCGCTTCACAGGATTTTTGTAACCTAGTGGATGAAAATGACCATTTGATACATTGCAATACAATTAAGTCCTCAGTATCACTGTTTTCGAGGGAGTCAGAGTGGCATGATGCACGCCATGGATCACATTCTTATCGTTGACGATGATCGCGATATCAGAGACTTGCTGAGCGAATATCTACATAAACAAGGCTATCGCACCAGCGTGGCAGCCGATGGTCATGCCATGCGCAGCATGTTGTCTCGTACTGCGCCTGACTTGATTATTCTGGATCTCATGTTGCCTGGCGAAGACGGGCTGCTTTTATGTCGTGAAATCAGAGCGCAGTCTGATATCCCGATCCTGATGCTGACGGCCCGAAGCGACGAAGTCGACCGTATCGTCGGCTTAGAAATGGGTGCGGACGACTATTTAGCAAAGCCCTTCAGTCCCAGGGAGTTGGTGGCGCGGATCAAGAGCATTTTGCGTCGTTCGCGTGCCTTGCCCTCGAACTTAAAACCAGACCAAGCTAAGCTGTTTCATTTTGCCGGATGGACGTTGGATATCTCGACAAGAAACTTGCTATCACCGGACGGTGTATCGATTGCCTTAAGTGGAACTGATTTCAAATTATTACGAATTTTTCTTGATCACCCTCATCGTGTGCTGAATCGAGATCAATTGATTGAGTTGACGCAATCACGTGATGCGGGTCCCTTTGACCGAAGTATTGATCTTCAGGTGAGTCGTTTGAGAAGACGCTTAAATGACCCTCCAAAAGATCCCGCCATCATTAAAACAGCGCGTGGTGAAGGCTATGTATTGGCGGCTGAAGTCACCATGGAAAAAGAATGAAACTTTTGCCACGCTCATTATTTAGCCGTCTGGTCATCGTTTTTATCGTCGGTCTGATCGTTGCGCAGGGCATAAGTCTGACCATTGTTTTGCATGATCGAGGTGAGTTCTTATCTCGTATCAGCGGCGTCCAATCTGTCCGTCGTATCGCTGACACAGTCATTTTGTTTGACACTGTCACTATATCTGAGCGTCAACGCCTAGTGAAGCTTCTGAGCTCTCCCGTCATGCGTATTTCGATCAGTCCAGTGGCACCTTCTTTATCAAATGTCGATCAGCCTGTTGCTAGCGAATCAGCCCAGTCTGTTTTTTTAACTTCGATATTACGCAGAGCACTTGGCCGAGAGCGTGAGATACGGTTGGTTGTGCTCGAGCCAACGGGTGTAGCACGTTTCAATGAGGGTGTTTGGCAGCCCGGCATGATGCATGGTCGCACCCAAGGCGCCGGAGTCGCCAACCCTCAGACACCCTTGGCAGGACGCTACCGTGCCAGCTTGACCTCATCTGTTTTGGTTCAGATACGGCTCGATGACGGCAACTGGGTCAGCTTTGATTCTCAACTCCAACCAGAGGCATGGTCTTGGCCCTATAGGGCTTTACTAAGTGCGCTTATTTTATTGATTGCC
>JBIKOQ010000268.1:0-3537 GCA_044357955.1 Burkholderiaceae bacterium
TTAAATGAATTGGAATTCAAATATGTCAGGTCCACTTTCGCACATCAAAGTTCTCGATTTATCCCGCGTACTCGCGGCCCCGTGGGCAGCGCAAAATCTCGCCGATTTAGGCGCGGATGTCATTAAGGTCGAGCGTCCTCTAAAGGGGGATGATTCTCGTGCCTTTGCCCCACCTTTTCTCAAAGACGAGCAAGGCAATACGACGCGCGAGTCGGCTTATTTTTGTGCGGCGAATCGCGGCAAGCGCTCTATCACGATTGATATTTCCAAGCCCGAAGGGCAAGAACTTGTTCGTGAGCTTGCAAAAAATGTTGATGTCATTCTCGAAAACTATAAAGTAGGTGATCTTGCGCGCTATGGACTTGGTTACGAGGATATCAAAGCCATTAATCCTGCCGTTATTTACTGTTCGGTCACTGGTTTTGGTCAAACGGGACCTGAAAAGGATCGTCCAGGCTACGATTTCATGGCTCAGGGCATGGGCGGTTTGATGAGTATCACTGGAGAGCGTGATGATCTGCCTGGCGGTGGACCTCAGCGTGTCGGTGTGCCGATTATCGACCTGACAACAGGGATGTATGCAAGTATCGCTATTTGCGCGGCGATTGCGCACCGTGCTGTGACTGGCAAGGGGCAATGGATTGATGTTTCATTGCTGGATTCCTGTGTGGCTTTTCTCGCAAATCAGGCGATGAACTATTTCGCCACAGGTGAGCCACCCAAGGCAATAGGCAATGCGCATCCCAATATCGTTCCGTATCAGACCTTTAAAACGGCTGATGGCGCATTGATTTTGGCTTGTGGGAATGACAATTTATTTAATAAGTTTTGTGAGATCGCGGATTGCGTGCATCTTTCCAAAGATCCGTTGTATTCCACAAACGGCGCACGTGTGAAAAATCGCGAAGCGATCACCCATATTTTGAACGATATATTCCTTAAGAGAACCACCCGCGAATGGGTCAAAATGTTGGATGAAGCGGGTGTCGCAAATGGCCCGATCAACAACGTTGCACAGGTGTTTGAAGAGCCTCAGGTTTTGGCCCGGGGCATGAAAATCGAACTTCCTCACGCTGTAGCCGGAACAGTGCCCTTGGTAGGGAGTCCGATGAAGTTTTCCGATACGCCCATCAAGCACGAAATTCCGCCACCAGCATTGGGTCAACATACGGATGAAATTTTGCTTTCAGTATTAAAGAAATCACAGGATGAGGTCACTGCACTCAAGACGAAGGGCATCGTTTAGTCGGTCATGGATGGTCTGCCATTGATTAATAAAAAAGTAAAAAATATAAAAGGGGATACTGCATGTACGATTTAATTATCAGACAAGCTCAGGTGTTTGATGGATTGGGAAATCCAGGCGTCATTGCGGATGTGGCCATTCAAAATGGTGTTGTCGCTGAAATAGGACCGGTCACCGGTGCGGCAAAACAAGAGGTCAATGCCAAGGGTTTTTCTTTGATGCCAGGTATCGTCGATCTGCATACGCACTTTGATGCTCAGGTGACGTGGGACCCGACGATGTCACCATCTCCTGCTCTGGGTGTGACGACTGTGGTGATGGGAAACTGTGGCTTTGGCATTACGCCGTGCCCAGCAGAGCATCGCGAGACCATGATGAAAAACCTGTCTGTTGTCGAGGGCATGGATCTCAACTCTTTGCTTAATGGCATCAACTGGAATTTTGAAACCTTCAAAGAGTATATGGATCAGTTACGGGCGACAAAGCCCTATCTGAATACTGCACTTTTTGCAGGTCACTCTGTCGTGCGTACGGCTGTTATGGGTGAGGCGGGCTCGCAAAAAGTCACGCCGTCCCCACAAGAGCTTGAGGCGATGTGTCAATTGGTGCGCGAGGCGATGCAAGCCGGCGCGATTGGTTTTGCCTCTTCTTTTTCTCCTAACCACAGCGGGTATGGTGGCATCCCAATGCCTTCGACCATTGCGACAGAAGAAGAGCTGTTAGCGTTGTCAGGTGTGATGAAAGAGTTTGACCGTGGGGTGTTCATGATGGCGACGGGCGCGCGTGCGACGCCTGAAGTGATTGAAAAAGTCGCAGCAAATAGCGGTCGTCCAGCTTTCATCTCGACAGTCCTGTCCATGTACAACCCAGCGACGCCTGATTTAGCCATCACGTATTATGAAAAAGCCGAACAGGCGCGTGCGCGTGGCAACGAGGTCTATATCTTGTCGAGCTGCCAGCCCTTGTCATTTGATTTCACGCTCGAGGAGCCTTATCCGCTTTACAGTCATTCTGCTTTTGATCGGGTTAAAAACCGTCCCGCAGAGGAAATCCTGAGCGCTTACAAGGATCCTGCATTTCGTGCGCAGTTCAGAAATGATCTCAACAATCTCAAGCCTGGCATTTTGTTTCTTGGCGATTGGAATTATCTCGAAGTCGGGGAGGTTTCAATCCCAGAGCATGTCGAGCTTGAGGGGATGAACTTTGTAGCGTTGGGAAAAAAATGGGCCATGGATCCGCTCGATGCTTTCTTTGAGTTGGCGATCAAAGAAAATCTTAAAAATCATGTGATCGGTAAATTTTTCAATCACATCGATGAGGGTGTGGCGCCCTTACTCAAACATCCTTCTTCTGTTGTCACGCTGTCAGATGCCGGCGCGCATTTAATCTATATGTGCGATGCCGCGTTTGGACTGCATTTCCTCGGACATTGGGTGAGAAAAACAGGCGAGTTTTCACTCGAAGAGGGCATTCGACGCATCACGAGTCATGCAGCAGATCGCTTTAAGATCCCCAATCGTGGTCGATTGCAGAAGGGAGCGCCAGCGGACATGTTGTTGTTTGACCCCCAAGAGGTTGGGATGACAAAACTTGAAACCTTGCACGACCTGCCGGGTGGCGGGTCACGCAAGGTGCGTTCAGGCACTGGCATCCATGGCGTTTGGGTCAATGGCTGCATGGTGCATGATGGTAAAGACTACGTCAAACTTGCCGAAGGTCCCGGGCATGTCATTGACTCCTTTATGCACTAACCTTTAAGCAGCCGAAGATGATTATTTCTCGTCATGAAGAGGGTGTCCTTTGGCTTGCGCTGAATCGAACTGCTGCAGCAAACTCTCTCAATCTTGAACTTTATGATGCGTTGCATGATGCCATGAGGCAGGCAGCCGTCGACCCTGAGGTCAAATCCATCGTTCTGACAGGCGAAGGTTCCAAAGCTTTTTGTGCAGGCGCAGATTTAAAAGCGTTTGCAGACCTGAGTCGAGAACAAGCTGAGCTTCGCCACCTTTCTTTACTTGAGAGATGTTTTGAGGATATCTTGAGTTGTGACAAGCCCGTTGTGGCGTGCGTGCAAGCTGCGGCGGTGGGTGCAGGTTTGATGTTGGCCGCTCTGTGTGACGAGATTTTAATGGCAGAGCACACTTGGGTATCTTTGCCTGAGGTGCTCTTTGATATGCCAACGCCGATTGGTGCTGCGATTCTCTCGTCTAGGGTACGCTATGGCTCCCTTCATCGACTTGTTCAACTTGGTGAGCGTGTGGGTGCAGCGCAGTGTCTGTCTGAGGGGCTTG
>JBIKOQ010000275.1:0-3447 GCA_044357955.1 Burkholderiaceae bacterium
ATAGCTCTCCCCATCCTTTTCAATAAAGCTAGCGACTAGATGCGATTTCAAACGCACAGCAAAATCACTGGCAGCCTGCGTAGATTTTCCAAGCGCTTTTTCGGAGATACGCTCAACGTTGTCCTTTGACACAGGACCGCTAAATGAAAACGCAGGCAAGACCACTAAATTAAATTCGGTAGAGCCATTTTGCATGTTTTGAATTAAGGTCGTACAACGGTCTAAATTACCCTCAAAATCATTGGCGTCTAAACGATATTGAACAGCCGCCGCCGTGACTTCGTGAGGCTTTTTTGAAGCGGCCGAATCAGTCGGTGCACGATAAAACGCAAGCTCTTTATAAAGCTCGGGACGACGTCGCTCAAGGGTTTGCTTTTGATCGTTATCAAAACGTGCCGGATCGATCATGCCGTAAATGATTGAAGACTTGTTCGTCATTGTTTTGCTGTAGTCCGTCGCAGAAGCATGCGCAATTCGCTCGCCATCGGCCTGCCAAATCGAAGCCGAGCCACCATAGGTCACGGTCACGCCGGTTGTTGGGTTGCTCTCCGCATTGTTACGATCTGCAGCAATCATAGCCAAACCATTCCAGGCGCTCTGATGCTGAACAGCGGCGATCGTCGAGTGTTTTCCAGCAGCCTCCTCTCCAAGCTGAGGCAACAAACGATCTGATGAGCAGATATACGCGATCATGTCACAGCCCTTGAGAGCCGCCACGCGGGAAGGCTCCCAATAGGTATCGTCGTAACAAATAATCATCGTGATGCGACCGAGCTCAGTCTCAAACACAGGATAGCCAGTATTGCCAGGCACGAACCACAACACATCGGATGGGTTCAAACCATTTTTACGATATTTACCGACCAGACCATTAGGGCCCACCAGCGCTCCGGTGTTGTAGGTCAAGCCCGTGTCACGATCGATTTCAGCGATACCGATCGCGATGTAGCAGTTGTAATGTTTTGTCACGCGCAAGAGAGAATCGGTGGTCTTGCCTGGTACCGTATCCATGTAGGGTAAAAACTGCTCGAGGTCTCGGTAGATATAGCCCGAGACAGCCGCTTCAGGCATCACAATCAAACGGGCACCGTTTTTAGCCGCTTCTTCTGCAATGGCCGTCGCAGCCACAATATTTTTATCCAACTCCATAAACTCTGGGTTGAACTCAATCGCAGCAACTTTAAAAGCTTCTTTTACAGCAGTCATATTTTTTTCCTAACAAATCAAATCAGGCGGACATATCAGTGTCTTCTTTAGGCCACGTAGGGGATGGCCAGTCTCGGAGAACGCTGGTGACATACAGCACGGCGGAGGTAAGCGTGGCACCCGCTGTCGCGATATAAAAATTAGTGCTGATTGTGAGTCCGTAAAACACAAGACTTCCAAGAATGAGTGCGGTCGCAAACCAATGCGCCTGGCTAAAGACCGCAGCACGGTGCCGCGTTAAGGTATCAATCGCCATCCCACCCACGGTCGCCGTGAGGACTCCACAAAGAATAATCGACACAAACGGCACCTCGTGGATGAGGGCTTTTTGGCATCCAATCGAAATCAACAAACCAATCGCAACGCCTTTCAACACAAGGTATGGGATTTTTGAAGAAATAAATTTATAAAAAAAGAAGGCGCCAAAAACAGCTGCCAGCAGAATCCAAGGGAAGTAATATGCACCTGTAATCGCAATGGGCTCAAGCCCAAGCAGCAAGTCTCTGACAATGCCACCCGCCGCACCGCCCAAAATCCCCGCGAACAGCGTCCCTGCTATGGGAACGTTTCGACTACGGGCCGTTGCAGCACCGTACATAGCCGTTGTCGACATCGCGGTGACATCGACCCATAACGGCAGCGTCGGTAACGTCTCAACCATTGTTTATTCTCTAATGAAGAAGTTGTTCGTATTAGGTACCTTTGGGCGAATCATACTCACGCTGTACAAATTTTAACAAATTCGCTCTATAAACGAGAAAGTTACCAAGACCGCTTACACACGCTTGCGTCAGCTAATGACGTTTGATGCGCATTTTGCCAAGCTAGCTTCAGTGACGTATTTGGCTAAATAATGTTGATTTAAATCGTATTATGTGAGGTGCGCTACTCAGACGCATCTCTTCCAATGGAGTCCAATGTTGAACATCTACGTCGCAGGCTATCAGCACGAAACAAACACCTTTGCACCCACCAAGGCAGACTGGGCCGCGTTTAACCGTGGCGAGTCCTTTCCTGCCTTTATCACGGGTCAGCCCATGCTCGACAGTTTGCGTGACGTCAACATACCCATCGCCGGATTTATGGAGGCCGCGCGGCTCGAGGGATGGCAGCTTATCCCCGGCTCCTGGTGTGGCGCGATTCCGTCTGCGCACGTCACACGCGATGCGTTCGAACGTATTAGCGATTCGATTTTGACCGATATACGCAAGGGTGGCTTTGATGCCGTGTATCTTGATTTACATGGTGCCGCAGTCGCCGAGCATGTTGATGACACTGAGGGCGAGCTCATTGCCCGCATCCGTGCAATCGTCGGTCCCAAGATGCCCATCGTCGCGAGCTTGGATCTGCATGCCAACGTCACGCATCGCATGCTGGCCGAAGCCGATGCTCTGGTTTCTTACCGTACCTATCCCCACGTCGATATGGCCAAGACTGGCGAGCTGGCGGCAAAGCTTTTAAAACGGCGCATCAAACGCGGAGCGAAAGAGCCCATGGCGTTCCGTCGTCTGCCTTATCTAATTCCACTAAATGCCCAGAGTACCTGGCTCGAGCCCGCACAGTCACGTTACGCAGAGCTCGCTGATCTGGATCGCGAGTTCGACACCTGCCTGAGTTTTTGTATGGCGTTTCCAGCTTCGGACATCGAAGAATGCGCGCCGATGGTCTGGGGCTATGGTGATCGTGCCGAGGCCGCAGTACAACGACTGTACGCAAACGTGAGCGAACCCACACAGTGGACACTCGACATGTTTTCCGCACGCGATGCGGTCGAGCGCGCCTGTGTGCTCGGTGAGACAAACGAAAAACCAGTGGTGATCGCAGACACACAAGACAATCCAGGTGCCGGCGGCGACAGTAACACGACAGGCCTGTTACGGGCTCTATTAGAAAAAGCTGCAGGCAAACGTTTATCTGGCAAAGTCGCACTTGGCCTACTTTTTGATCCTAAGACAGCCACCATGGCCCATGAAGCGGGTCTTGGCGCGACAATTACAACGGCGATTGGCACAGCAGTACCAACCTTTACAGGGCAACTCAGCGACCCGCCTGTGCAAGGGACCTTTAAAGTCAAAGCGCTCTCTGATGGGAAAGTCACACTTAAAGGCCCCATGATGACGGGCTCACGGATTGCGCTTGGACCATGCGCCTTGCTCGAAATTGAAGGCGTCCTTGTGGCCGTCGCAAGCGGTAAAAAACAACTCCTGGATCGCGAGCTTTTTAGAATGCTAGGCGTACATC
>JBIKOQ010000046.1:0-8072 GCA_044357955.1 Burkholderiaceae bacterium
GTATTAGTCGTAAAAAGCTCAAACCATTTTCGGGCAGACTTCACACCGATTGCGTCCCATATTTTGGTGGCGAAAGCGGCGGGGCCGATGGCCGCAGACCCAGCAGATTTACCTTGGACGAAACTGGCGAAATCGACACGGACGAGGCCATAATTCACCGCACTTAATGCGGTGAATAGTTGACTTTGCGGTGAATAAAGCCTATATTCACCGCATGAAAAGCGGCGAATATCTCTATGTCTGGCAAAATCCAGACTGGCCTCGGTGGCGCTACAACGCAAGCGCGCTTGTGCCTCTGCTCGCTCAAGTTCACCAAGCTTTAGGTCAACTCCTCGGTCGCATGCGCGATCAAGGCATCAGCTCTCAGTCAAAGGCTGCTCTTGAGGCCCTCACTGAGGATGTACTCAAAACAAGTGAAATCGAAGGCGAGCATCTCAATCCGGATACTGTTCGCTCCTCAATCGCCACAAGACTCGGCGTTGATATCGGTGCAATCGCACCTGCAGATCGACACGTCGATGGTGTCGTGGAGATGATTCTGAACGCCACGCGCGCTCACCACGCGCCCCTCACTGCTCAGAGACTGACCGACTGGCACACTGCATTATTTCCAACAAGACAACACGATCTGTCAGCAATCCGTGTAGGCGCATGGCGTAATGATGCCCAAGGTCCTATGCAAGTTGTGTCGGGCCCCACATACAAACGGCGCGTGCATTTTGAAGCGCCACCCGCCGCTCGCTTACCCGCCGAGATCGCTGATTTTTTGCTGTGGTTCGAAACCAATCAAGATCTTGATCCATTGATCAAGGCAGGTCTGGCGCATCTTTGGTTTGTGACAATCCATCCCTTTGACGATGGAAACGGCCGCATCGCACGTGCGATCGGCGATCTCGCTCTGGCCCGCGCTGATCGAAGTAAACAACGTTTCTACAGCCTCTCGGCCCAGATTCAAAATGAACGTAAAGACTATTACGCTCTACTTGAGAAAACGCAAAAGGGAAACCTAGAGGCAACCGAGTGGCTCAGTTGGTTTCTCGCCTGTCTGTTACGCGCGCTACAAGAAGCAGATCGTGTTCTATCAAGCGTATTGGGTAAAACAAACTTCTGGACGCGATGGGCAGGCACGCCCCTCAACGCACGACAAATCAAAGTCCTTAATCGTATGCTCGATGGTTTTGAAGGAAAACTGAGCAACAAAAAGTGGGCCGCGATCGGAAAATGCTCCTCCGATACGGCGCTAAGAGATATGAATGATTTGGTGGAGCGCGGTATATTGCGTCGAACAGATACAGGCGGCCGAAGTACGAGCTATGAGGTCGCGATATAAATCTTTCACCAACTCAATACATTGGACTGCGGATTTTAAAATACACCACCGCGATCCTCGTGACCAAACCACCAATAATCACGCCGACCACCGCAAGCGTCAAAAGGCTCAGCTCATACTTGGGCAAAAAGGAATACCAATTTAAAAATAGCGACAGAATCAATCCCCAAATCAGAGCAACCTCTGCATAGAAAGAACCTTTAAGACCTGGATTATTTGCATCTGCGCGAATCACATCGCGCAATATCCCACCTCCGGCACCTGTCAGCGCAGCCAACAAGGGTCCCCACATCCACAAAGGCTGAATCTTGGCTTCGACTGCAACGATCACCCCCACGACCGCAAAAGTCGATAATCCTAAGGCATCAAAAAACTCAATCGCCGCATGATTAGAAATGCGTCCGATAAACATGCGTTCATGACCGTGTGTCGTTTTTTTCTTGCGACGATACCAATCTTCTATATGGAACACCACATAGAAAAACATCACCGTGGCGAAAATACTCGCTAAATAAACGGGAGATTTAACAGCAGAAAGGAACTCGCGATTGATTAAAATATCTCGCATAATCCCGCCACCGATCGACGGAAGCGCAGCTAGGACGAATGCGCCGAACAGACTGTATTTACCTTGCCGCGCAAGCAATACACCTGAGATTGCAAAGGCGATCGTACCAATAAGATCGATAATAAAAAACCAAGTTTGACCTGCCGTTTGTCCAAGTAGCACAGGCAGCAGATAGTTTCGCATCACCTTGTTATATTCACCGCTGTTTTGCATCTGCAGCAGGGTTTGATTAAAGCGATCGACTAACTCGGGACTCGTGGTTTTTTTGCTAAACAACACATGAATGGAGTCTTCGAAAACCGGGTTGGGCATTTCCACAACCTGCTTTTGCCACCCATGACGCCAGCCCAAGGTCGCCCCGACAAGATGATCAATCGGAAACGCATCGATCTTATGTTCCAACAAATTGGTGAAATTATCTCGGTCGTCTTTGACCTTGATGATCCTATCAGCATATTGAGGATCGTTGATGTATTGCATCAACGTGCTTCCATAAAAATAACCATCAATGACACCGAGCTTGTACTTGCTAGACGCAAGAATCTTGACAAGCTCATCAGCAGACTTAAACTTAAACTTTTGTTGCTCGTCCTTTCGCACATAGAGCATGTCTTTTTCTGAGCGATAGGGGATCGAATAGTAGGCATATTCCTCACGCTCTTTGCTTCTAAAAGCGCCACCGGCGATATCGCGTGTGCCGTCTTTTATATCCAGCTGATGTTGACGCCAGCCCACTGGGTCAATCTGCAACTCGATACCCATTTTGCCAAAGACTGCCTTGAGCAGCTGCACATCCAAACCCGTCAAATGCTTGAGGTCATTTTTGACAACCTCATACTGATAGGGATCCCACTGATACCAACCGCTTCGCAAGACTTTGGATTCTTGCTGAGATAAAGCGGGATACGCCATCAATGCCAAGAGCACGCCCAGCAGAAAACGATAAAGTTGCTGCATGGGCGCGCAGTTGCGCACGTTTTGACTCATGGCATCTCCCGTTGATTGAATGCTTTCACGAACGTATCAAATTTTAGCTATGAGCATAATCCAAAAAGTGTAAGAATGGCACACTGATAAGCATGCCTAAACACGTCGTTACGTGAAGACAAAAACAAAAATTAGAGGAGAGTGCTCAGTTCAAATATCGAGCAATATAAAACGTAGCGGCCATCAGACTCGGCAAAAGAGTCACCAACAGACCTGAAACCCATTTGACGATCAGCCATGTTTGGCTAGTGAGCTCTTGGTGGAGCGTACTTTCAACGCTTTGAATCGCACTGCGCATGCGCCCCTCAAGGTGCGCGAGATCCTCGCGCGTGGCGAGCGTGGGGATGATTGCTTCGATGCGAGCGATTCGTGGTTGCATAATGCAAATTTTAACGAGCGCTTAGGTTTCGAAGCAATACGTAGAGTGAGAATATGTTGTTAGCCGTTGTAACAAAAGTTATTGCGTATTGGGCTGTCTGGTGCAAAAGGTTTTTCAAATCACGCCATCACGCTTGGCCAAACGACGAGCGAGTTGCGAGCCGGAATAAAGTGCCCCCTCCATGAACCCGACAAAACGGTAGCAGGTGTGTTCACCCGCAAAGTGCAGGTGCTGATCGAGCCCCTCGTAGAGGGTCCTACCATGGGTGGTGATTTGCACGGGCGCCGGGAACGAATAACTGGCTTTCACCCAAGGCTCGTTAGGCCATTCCATAAAAAAAGTCTGGTTTCCCGCTGCGTGAAGGTTCTCTGCAAACCCTGGATATAACAAGTTCAGCTCTGCAACATAGGCATCTCTTATCGCCAATTGGCCATCATTCTGGGACAAAAACACAGCGCGTGCCTGCGCTGTTGACGGTCCTCCGTTGAAACACACAAAGACGGGCGCCAGACCGGCTCCCTGTCCGTCTGTGCCATCACATGTCATATTAAAAATCCCATCATTGAGGGCATATTGTTCTTTCTGGCTGTCCTGCCAGAACCGGCTGTTCAATGCCGCAAACCACTTCGTATTGAGTCCCATTTGCGGCGCTAATCACCGCCTCCGGCCTGCCTCATAAAGTCCCGACGATTGGGGGAAAAACGTGACTTTCCGGCAATAGACGCAAGCTGATGATAAGGGGCATTTAACAATTAACCACTCCAACTGGAAAGTAACAACATAGTGGAAATAAAGATGGTGAAACTTTCAGGAAAAGATACTTCATTGTAGATCAGTGCTAATGCGTCAAATAATCCTTACATAGTTGGCGGTACAAGCTTCGAACTTGTGGCCCCTGCTGCGATCATTTACGCCTCGGCACTACATTACTGCTGCGAATGAAGACTTTTAATGCCCCTTTTGTTAAGCTGCAAGAGCTGACGTTCTTGGCAAAGTAAAAAGAGTCACCCTAGCTCTCTCATTAACCTTAGTTGAACGCCAGTCTTGTAGAGGATTTGCTCATGCGATCACGGACCTATCAATTTTCATTTCTTACTGTCGCTACGACGATCCTAGTCCTCTTTACATCCCCAGCATGGGCTCAGCTCAAAATGGGTTTCAACGTTCCTTTAACTGGTCTCGCTGCTGCCGACGGCAAATCAGCGCTAGCGGGTGCCAAGCTAGCAGTTGAACAGGCCAATGCAAAGGGTGGCGTGGCAGGTCAAAAAATCGAACTGATGGTTTACGATGATCAAGCATCACCCACGGAGGCCGTAACTTCGGCCACCAAGATGGTTGAAAATGATCGGGTGGTCGTAGCCGTTTCTGGCTCTTACTCAGCATCCACGCAAGCTGCAGCACCGATCTTTCAGCGTGCACAGGTGCCCTATGTCGTCGCCTACGCCATCGACCCTGACATTACCTTGACTGGAGACTACATGTTTCGAGTCTCGGTCATGGGAGAAGTGCTAGGTCGAGGAGGCGCTCAGTTGGTAAAAAACCTAGGTAAAAAGAAGGTTGTCCTAGTGACGATGAAGAATGACTTTGGTCGGGCTTTGGCTGATGGTTTCAAAGACGCAGCCCCTAAGTTGGGTATCAATATCGTTACTGAATATGAATACGAAATGTCCGATCGCCAGTTTGAGTCGCTGGTGCACAAGATTAAATCCGATCAGCCAGAGGTGATCTATGCCACGGGCTATTTTTTTACTGCAGGCCCGCTGGTCAGGCAGTTGCGCGCTGCAGGAGTGACAGCTCAAATCATCGGTCAGGTAGGTTATGACTCCGACAACTTCATCGAAATTGCCGGGCCAGCGTCCGAGGGTACCTTTGTGACGACCTCGCTAGACCGAGACTCTGATGCGCCTGTAACCAAGGCTTTTCTGGCTGATTATCGTAAGGCAACAAATGCAAATGCCGTCCTGGTGGCTGCCGCGTCTTTTACAGCGACGGCAGTAGCGATTGAAGGCTTGAAGAAAACCGGCGGAAAAGGGGGCTCTGCATTGCGAGATGCTATCGCCGCAGGCAACTACGACATGCCGCTTGGCAAACTATCGTTCAATGATCTGCACGAAGTGAAAAAGGACATTCAGGTGCAGATCGTGAAGGATAAAGCCTTCCGCCACCATTCGGTCATTTCTGATCCAATTCTGCTAGCCCCGCCTAGCAAGGCTAAGTAATATGGGATGGTCCCAGTGTTTGAATCAATTGGAGATATTGTTGGTGGGCGGCACAAGATTCGAACTTGTGACCCCTGCCATGTAAATAGCCCGATATCTAATGGTCATTACGCCCAAATTTTAAAAACAGTTTTTTCAATCTAGAAAAACTGCTTAAGCATTATTCAATGCCAGCGTGAACGACCGCTTTATTCGGGCATGATAACCAATATTACTTTTCCAACGCAGCGTAGATCAGTGCGTTGACACGCTCACGGTACTCTTTACGCAGGTCTCCAGGCGTGGCCGCCATCATGACCACTACCATATTCTCTTTTGGATCGGCGAAATACATCGTGCCATAGGCGCCGTTCCATGTGTAATCACCGATGTTTCCGTTGATGGCGGACACACCACGGTATTTGCGGACTGCAACGCTTAAGCCAAAGCCATATTCAGCTCTTGAGGACTCCGTCACCGCGACACGATTTTTAATTTGCGTGCCCAAGTGATCCGCCGTCATCAGTGCCACAGTTTGTGGGCCCAGAACGCGCTTGCCGTCAAGGGAGCCGCCATTGAGCAGCATTTGACCAAAGCGAATGTAGTCACCCGCAGTACCGTAGGCACAACCACCACCACAGTCGTATTTGATTGGCTGGGTAAGGATGGCTATTGACTGGGGTTTGTTGGTCAAGGGATCCACAGGCAAAGGTTGCGCAAAGCGCGAGGCATCTTTAGCCGACATCGTAAAGCCGGTGTCCTTCATGCCGACCTTGTCCCAGAGGCGTTCACGCATGACTTCTTCAAGGCGTTTGTTCGCCATCTTTTCTTGAATGAGTCCAAGTACGTCTAGACCAAAACCATAGTCCCACGTGGTACCTGGCGTATACAGGAGAGGCGCGGCAGCGAGCTTATCGATCACACTTTTGCCGTCATATTGCATGGCTGAAATCACGGAACCACCAGGAAACTCTTTGTGTATCGGTGTAGCACCTCGACCACCATATGTCAGGCCGCTGGTGTGACGCATCAAATCCTGAACGCTGATCGGCGTCTTATTTGCGACGGTCGTTAGGGCACCATCTGCACCGATTATGCCTAATTTCTGATCTTTAAACTGAGGAAACCAATTTGAAATTGGTGTCGTCAGGGGTAGGTTGCCTTCTTCGTAAAACGTCATTGCACTAACGGCTGTCATGACCTTGGTCATGGAGGCCAACTGAAAGATGGTGTCCGTGGTCATGGGCGTGTTCGTCGCCTTATTACGGAAGCCGTAAGCTTCGTAAATCACTAATTTGCCATTTTTGGTAACCGCTAATACTGCGCCTGGCATTCGGTTATTGGCAACCTCTTGCGCAAAAAATGCATTGATACGTTTTACACCTTCTTCGGAAAAGCCTTGTGACGCTGGCGTGGCCAGAGGCAGTGGAGGCTGCGCAGGTTGCGCGAGACTCAAACCGGCACACAAAGTGAGTGCAGTCAGTAGCGTTGTCTTGACGAATTTCATGGTTGTCTCCTGTAAGAATGGTATTAATTATTATTTTGATGATTAATTTACCACCCAATGGTGCCTGAGTGCGTCTTCGCTCTTGCGGCGTTGATGACGTCTCTACCATTCGGGATTCCGAAGTCTGTCCAAGAGTTTCAAATCATTAGAAAATACTGATTAAGTGGACGAGTCGGATCCGTGATTTGGGATGGACCACAGTTTTGAGCAGAGCCTGTTGTGCCATGGGTCCATGACAAAATGGGTCTGCCTTCTTTGGGGGCGGGTCCAACAGGAGCAATGATCAACCCTGTAGCAATCGTCTTACGTCCAGCTACATCAGATGAAATGTAGGCAATTCTCCAGGCTTGTGCGCCTTTAAGGGAGGTTTCAATTTCTTTTTTTAATCACTTGACCTAATTTACCGTCTGGCACCATTTTTATGACTGCTGCATAAAAAGGAGGAACGGGAGGCTCTGCAAACGCGTTAGAAAAGACAAAACCCCAGCGCGAACGCTAGTGCTTCTATTATTTCAGTGGTGGCCCGGGGCGGACGCGAACCACCGAAACAAGGATTTTCAATCCCGTACTCATCGCATTTCGAATATAGATTTCAAACGGTTAAGTCGCTATTAAAACTGCAGCTTCAATCCCACATTAACCGTACCCAAGGTCTGGCCGCTGCGTGCCTCGCCCGAAATGCCTGCATACGCAAAGGTGTTCTCAGACATCTTGGCTGTGCCGTACAGTCCTGCTTGTACAAACGCGGTGCCTGCATTCGGTGTGGTGATGTTGGTGTTTATCCCTGCAAGCGAGGCGTTCAACGTCGGGTTCAACAGCCCCGAGGAGTCCGCACCCACGCCTACGTAGGCACGATAGGTGTTCTTGGCAGTCATCGGATTGTTGGCCTTGGAGCCCGCAGCCAAGCCGATCACCCCGCGCACGCCGTTGCCCGTATAGCGATTCACGCTCAGGGCCGAGGCCACATCACCCTCATTGACACCGGACTGCGAGACCATCTGCCAGGTCACCCGTGCAAAGGGCGTCAGACGCACGCTCTCCGTCTCGAACGGACGGCTCAGACCCAGGCTAACCATCACATCGTTGCCCGAGACCGATTTGTT
>JBIKOQ010000269.1:0-3533 GCA_044357955.1 Burkholderiaceae bacterium
AACCTCAAAATTGGTGATGCGTTAAAGCTCAGTTTTACTGCGCTGGATTCAGGTCAGCAGTTACCCGTTTTTAAACCTGCTTGATCCCATATCTTTACTCCGATTGCATTTCTTTCAGCTTTTTTCATTTATAGAGAGATTTCGCCGAAAAGCTTGTAGCGTCAAACTTCTCTGAGAGCAGCGCATGGATTTACATCAATTAGAGTATTTCATTGCCATTCGAGAGCTCGGATCATTTTCCAAAGCATCACTCAAGCTTTCGATGAGTCAGTCTGTCCTGACACGTCAAATCCAAGGTCTAGAAAAGGAAATAGGTTTCAGCCTTTACAGACGAACAGGTCGCGGTGTTGAATTGACACAAGAAGGCATCGTATTTGAAAGTTATGCTCGCGAAATAATCAAAACGCATCAAACTGCGCTCGCAAAAATTAGAGAAACCCGACTCACCCAAGCACAGCCTGTGATCGTCGGGCTGCCTGCCTCTCTTGCATCTGTTGTCGCGGTAGGTCTCGTGAAAGATTTCAAAGAAAAATACCCTCAGCATCCTTTAAAGATACTTGAAGGCTTTAGCGGCCATATATCCGAATGGCTCATAGATGGACGGATTGACGTCGCAGTCCTTTACAACACCAAATCCACCGCCTTTAGCAGTATTAAAACGGACCCTCTACTAGAAGATCGACTCGTTTTAGTGGGCCCGGCCCAAAATGCCATGCAGCTACCCAAGGGGCCAGTCACGATCACCATGCTGGCGCACATCCCTTTAATCCTTCCGAGCAAGGAACATGGCGTGCGCGTTTTGGTTGATCGAGCGTTGGCAGAAAAAGGGCTCAAGCCAAACATTCTTGTAGAAATTGACTCACTCTACTCTAGTTTAATCATGGTCGAATCCGGCCTAGGATGCACCGTTGTTTCCTACCCTTGCGTCAAGAGATGGATTGAGAGCGGACGCATTGAGTATCGTCCGCTCATCGAGCCTGAAATCACCCGAAAACTTGTGACTGCGATTGCACCCAATCGGCCGTCCACAAGGCCTGTCCGAGCCTTTGCAAGCCTACTACGCAAACATGTTGCTAAGCATTTTAAAAAGCAACCCTAAGCATATGCGATGATTTTGTACAGACTAGCAAAGGCCTCTGGAATGGCTATGAGGGATTTTTTTCCTCATACTCACGAATCGCTTCTTTAGCATTTCTAAAAGAATCAACACCAGCCGGGACGCCGCAATAAATCGCCACCTGAAGAAGGATCTCTTTGATTTCTTCTTTCGTGACGCCATTGCGCAAGGCACCGTGCACGTGAAGTTTTAATTCGTGAGGACGATTCAAAGCGCTCAGCATCGCTAGATTGACAATACTACGAACTTTCCTTGGCAGGCCTTCTCTCGTCCAGACCTCACCCCAACAATACTCCGTTGAGAGTTCAAACATTTCGCGATTGAAATCATCTGCATTGGCAAAAGATTTATCGACAAACTCATCCCCTAAGACTTCTCTTCTGACCTTATCGCCCTTGCGAAATTGTTCCGTATCTTTCATGCAAATCTCCAGATTCTGAATTGATCACCATGCGTCGAATCAAGTTTTTTTGATTTCAACGCCTGTCCAGGATTCCATCAGGCGCGCGACATCACTCATGTCCGCTTGTTGTCCGTACTTAGCGATCGTCATGACATAGAGCTCCTTGACAGCCGAGCCAATCACCATGGGGATCCCAAGCGACTCACCCTCATCCACACAAAGCTTTAAGTCCTTGTGGGCCAAGACTGCCGCAAAACCAATATCAAAAGTACGAGGTAACACTGCGCGAGGAAATTTGTCTAAGGTTGCCGTGTTTTGGCCCGAACCCACATTAATCACATCCAACATGACCTTAGGATCCAGACCATTTTTGACGCCCATTGCAAACACTTCGGAGGTCAGGGCAAGAGCACCTGCAGAAAGCATGTTGTTAGCAAGTTTCATCGTTTGTGCCATGCCAGGCGCATCCCCCACATGAAATGGTTTGCCTAACACTTTGAGTATATCGACCACTTTGTCATACTCACTCCGAGCGCAGGACGTCATAATTGCCAATGTTGCACGTGCTGCACCTAGTGTTCCACCACTGACGGGTGAGTCAAGGTACACAATATTGCCTTGCGCAAAGATTTCACTGGCTTTGACTGCTGCTGCAGGCCCGATCGTCGAAAAATCGACCACAACCTTTGCTTTCTTTGAGCCGATCAGACCAGGCGACAAAGAAGCGACAGCATGAACGTTATCGCCTTTTGGGAGACTCAAGAAAATGATTTCTACCATGTCCCCAAGCTCACGCAAAGAGGCTCTGGGATGCATGCCAGCCGTCTTTGCGCGTTCTATGACCACAGGATTCATGTCAACCACATGCACTTCATGACCTGCTTTGACCAAATTCGTCGCCATCGGAAAACCCATGTTTCCGAGACCAATAAAACCATATTGACTCATGTCACTACCTTTAATGTTTTGATTGTTATTTGCGATTACTTTGAAGGAAGCAACCCAACTTCCTTAACAAGCTCGGCAACCATTTTTGTATCCTGATCAATGATGGCCTTTAGCGGACCACTCCCTCGCTCAGCAGGTGTTGGAGCCAAAGCAGCTAGGCTGACAAGTCTCTCCTTAAACTCAGGGCTATCAATCGCTCTTGAAAGCGACTCAGTCAAGCGCTTACTCACTTCTGGTGGCAACCCCTTAGGTGCCATCACGCCATTCCAAATTGAAAGATTAAACTGAGGAAGACCACCTTCTGCAAAAGTCGGTACATCCGCCATTTGAGGAATTCTCTCCTTGGAGGAAATTGCAATGGCTCTTAATTTTTGCGTATTGTGTTGATTCATTAATGTCACAGTTTGATCGATGATGCCTTCAATCGTTCCCGCCATGACGTCGATCAGCGCTGGACCAGAGCCGCGGTATTGAATGAGTTGGCCCTGTGTTTTGGATTGATGAAAAAACAAGGCTTCCGCGAGGTGTGAAGTCGTACCTGGCCCACCTGAACCGAGATTCATCTTGCCTGGATTTTTTCTCATCCAATCAAGCATCTGAGGCAGATCTTTGATTCCGCTTTGATTGCTCACTGCCAGCACCATCGGCACCGTCGCGACCTGACCGATTGCGTCGAGATCCTTCGAGGGATTCACTCCAGCAGTTGGATGCAAATGTGGAATGATGACCAAAGACATGTTTGTAAACATGAGAGTATGGCCGTCAGCTGGGGCACTCATCAAACGCTTGAGTCCAACCAATCCGCCCGCACCAACCGTATTTTCGACAATAACCGTGCGCTTTAAATCATCCGTCATCGCCTTGGCCAACAAACGCGCCAAAGTATCCAACGTCCCTCCTGGGGCCACTCCTACAATCATCGTGATCGTTTTTGAGGGGAACGTATCTGCGTGTGCAGAGCTAAGCGCGAGCAGGGCTGTTGCAGCCCCGATTACAAGGCGTCGTAACATGATGTCTCCAGAATTATCATTGAATAAAGACAGGTCTGAATAAAGTGAACCTTTA
>JBIKOQ010000270.1:0-3518 GCA_044357955.1 Burkholderiaceae bacterium
TCGCTGCGGGAGCCGAAAACCGAACAGGCTCAACGCCTGGACGCTGCGTCAACGTGGGAAGCTGACTTTCAAGCGTCGCAAAGCCATCAAAAATATGTGCGCAAGTCCCACAGCGCACTAAACCATTCAACGCTTGCAGCTGTTCAAGTTTGACAACGAAGTCACTGTGGCACTTTGGGCAACGCGTGATTAAACTCATGCGATCACCTCAGGGTTTACGACCAGCTAAACAAACCCAGCCATCGCGGGCTTGCCAGACTGTCATCGCTAGCCAAGGAGCATACGCCTGTGCGACCTCCAGGGCCTGCCGTTCAAGCACACCCGAAAGCACTAAACAACCTCCTGAGCGAACACGTTTTGCAAGCATCGGCGCTAAAACTTTAAGTGGATTGGAAAGAATATTCGCGACAACCACGTCAAACAACCCATCCACTAAGCCTTCGGGCATCTGCGCATTGACCTCAGTATGATTGGCCACTGCATTGGCAGCCGTTGCTTGAACGGCTTGTTCGTCTATGTCGACCCCCGTCACGCTTGAGGCGCCCAGCATTTTGGCGGCAATCGCTAAAATCCCAGAACCACAACCATAATCCAATACTGTTGAGCCAGCCGCTAACTCATCGGCCAACCATTCAAGACAAAGATGGGTCGTAGGATGGCTGCCTGTGCCAAAAGCCAAACCTGGGTCCAATTGGATTGCGATATGTCCGGCCTCAGGTGCCTGAGGCATCTGATCTGCATGCCAACTCGGCACAATCAAAATGCGCTCGCCTACCGAGATGGGCCCAAACTGTGACTGCGTGAGTCGTACCCAGTCCGCATCGGGGACCTGGCGCAAATGCCATGGCAAATCGGTCTCTGTATCCAGATCCTGGCGCGCACTGGCCAATAGTTGCTCTGGGTCCGCACCGTCCGCCAATAGGACCACAAGGCGATTGCGCGCCCAAGCTTGCGTATTGGGTTCACTGCCAGGCTCTCCAAAAAGGGGCTGCTCTTCGTCGGTATCAAGGTCTGCATCTTCGACAGAAACAGATAACGCGCCGGACTCCAGCAGACCGTCGGAAAGGGGCTCTGCAAGAGAGCCAGGGCACAAAAGAACCAGTTCACGCATCGTGTTTTCCGTGACGTGCCATGTCGCGCTGTTAAGTCGCGCGGGAAGCGAGCTTGTGCTCGAGATAATGAATACTAGTGCCTCCCTCGACAAACTTTGCGTCGGCCATCAACTCGCGGTGTAGAGGAATATTGGTTTTAATGCCTTCGACAACCATCTCTGACAATGCGATCGACATACGCGCCACTGCCTGAGCTCGTGTATCGCCATAGGTAATCACCTTAGCGATCATCGAGTCATAATTCGGTGGAACAAAGTATCCATTAAACGCATGCGAATCGATCCGCACACCTGGACCACCTGGCGTGTGCCAGTTAGTGATGCGGCCAGGGCTTGGCATAAAGGTAAAAGGATCTTCGGCATTGATGCGACATTCCACGGCATGGCCGCGGAATGTAATATCCTTTTGACGTAGCTGAAATTTTTCTCCCGCTGCCACTCGAATCTGCTGCTGCACCAGATCAATTCCAGTGATGAGCTCGGTCACAGGATGCTCAACCTGAATGCGCGTGTTCATTTCGATGAAATAAAACTCGCCATTCTCAAACAGAAACTCAAACGTACCGGCGCCGCGATATTCGATCTTGCGGCAGGCCTCGGCACAACGCTCACCGATCTTTTCGATCAGTTTGCGATCGACTCCGGGAGCAGGCGCTTCTTCAATCACTTTCTGATGACGACGTTGCATAGAGCAGTCACGCTCACCAAGCCACACAGCGTTTTTTCCGCCATCCGCCAAGACCTGGATTTCAATGTGACGTGGGTTTTCAAGAAACTTTTCGAGATAAACCTCTGGATTATTAAATGCTGCACCGGCTTCAGATTTGGTCATGGTGACCGCATTAAGCAAAGCCGCTTCGGTGTGTACGACGCGCATGCCTCGTCCACCACCACCGCCTGCCGCTTTGATAATGACGGGATAACCGACCTCACGGGCTGTGCGCAGAATCTCGTTCGAGTCATCAGGCAATGCACCCGCCGAACCAGGCACGACGGGGACACCGGCCTCAATCATGGCTCGTTTGGCACTCACCTTGTCGCCCATCAGGCGAATCGACTCAGGCCGCGGGCCGATGAATACAAAACCGCTCTTTTCTACCCGATCGGCGAAGTCGGCGTTTTCGGACAAAAACCCATAACCTGGGTGGATGGCTTCGGCATCAGTGACCTCAGCGGCCGCAATGATGGCTGGCATATTCAAATAGCTATCGCGCGAAGCTGGCGGGCCTATACAGACCGACTCGTCTGCTAGGCGCACATATTTAGCGTCGCGATCGGCTTCGGAATGGACCACCACGTTCTTGATGCCCATTTCACGACACGCGCGCTGAATACGCAGTGCGATTTCGCCTCGGTTGGCGATCAGAATCTTTTCAAACATATCAAACGATCACAAAAAGAGGCTGGCCGTACTCGACCGGCTCACCGTTTTGAACCAAAATTTCCTTGATCACTCCGGACTTGTCTGCCTCGATCTCATTGAGCAATTTCATTGCTTCGATGATGCACAAAGGTTCGCCTTCTTTGACTGTCTGGCCGACCTCGACAAACGATGGGGAGTTTGGATTGGGTGCACGATAGAACGTCCCCACCATAGGCGCCTTGACCGTGTGACCGACAACCGCGGCAGGTACGGGCGCAACCGGTGCGGCAGCCGCTACAGCCTCTGCGCCCGCCGGGGCGGGTGCATATTGCTGAGGAGCCGGTGCGTAGGCGACAGGCTGAACCGCCTGTGAAAACTTGACAATACGAACCTTACCTTCGCCCTCTGTAATTTCCAGCTCAGCAATACCTGACTCGGCCACCAAGTCGATTAAGGTTTTAAGTTTTCTCAGATCCATAGTATTTCCGTAAAGTTCTAGATAAGCTCATATTGAGCGGCAAAGCGCACTGCAGCCTCGTAGCCCGATGGACCGAGACCTGCCACCACGCCTACCGCCAGATCAGACAGGTAGGAGTGATGACGAAACTCTTCGCGTTTGTGAACGTTCGACAAATGAACCTCCACAAAGGCAATCTTAACCCCGGCAAGGGCATCGCGAATCGCAACACTTGTGTGTGTGTAGGCACCCGCATTCAGGATAATGAAATCGGTACCATCCGTTCGCGCCGCCTGAATGCGATCGACTAAAGCGCCTTCGTGGTTGCTCTGGTAGGTTGCCAACGAAACGCCGAGAGACTGAGCGAGCGTCTTCAGGCCCGCCTCTAGCTCAGGCAACGTCGTATGACCATACAGATGCGGCTCCCTCAACCCGAGCAAATTCAGGTTGGGTCCGTTTAGAACAAGGAGATGTTGAGCCATACCAACTCGCCGAAAGCAATGATCAGGTACGCATTTTTACGCTAATTCACGCCATTTGTCTATCTACGTCTTTGATTTTGCCACTAAGCGTCCAATTCTTACATT
>JBIKOQ010000017.1:0-10825 GCA_044357955.1 Burkholderiaceae bacterium
ACCGATGATATTCATCACCTCGGAGACGTTCGCGCGCGGACGACGCTTGTCAATGATCGCCAAATCAGCCTCTAGCTGCTTGGCTAACGCGCGGGCCCGCACCACGCCACCGATATCAGGCGACACCACAACCAGATTACTCAGGTTACGTCGCCAAATATCGCCCAGCAAAATCGGACCCGCATAAATATTGTCGACCGGAATATCAAAAAAACCTTGGATCTGGTCTGCATGGAGATCCATGGTCAGGACGCGGTCAACACCTGCGACTTGGAGCATGTTGGCCACAACCTTGGCCGTGATGGCCACGCGCGCCGAACGCGGGCGACGATCCTGTCTTGCATACCCAAAATAGGGGATGGCTGCCGTGATACGTCCGGCAGAGGCGCGTCTTAGCGCGTCAACCATCACCATCACTTCCATGAGATTGTCATTGGTCGGAGCACAGGTTGGCTGCAAGACGAACACGTCTTTACCGCGGACGTTTTCATTGATTTCAGCCATCACCTCGCCGTCCGAGAAACGGCCAACAGTCATGCGACCCAAGGACATATCCAGATGATTGACCACATCAACGGCCAGTCGCGTGTTCGCGGTGCCGGTAAAGATCATAAAACTATCATTGGACATGATGTGTGCAGTCACAGACCGTCAGAAACAAATGTGGAATAGCTCAACACAATTCGGGGCTGGGGAGGAAGGATTCGAACCTTCGCATGCCGGAATCAAAATCCGGTGCCTTAACCAGCTTGGCGACTCCCCAACTAGCTTTCAATCCAATACCGCAGTGGGTGTTCTGTTAGACCTTCACAAACCATGGTGGCTTGTATCGGGTTTACAGAACGAGGATCAGCAATCTCCGCTAATCCCACACTCGCAATATCAAAAAAATCTGTACGTATTTTAGCGAGCATTTTCTGCTGTGCCACCTCGGCCTGCTCAACACTCTGGAAACTGATAAAAAAACAGGATCCAGACCCAGTCATCCGCGCCATAAAACCAGCTTGTTCTAGCCAGTCGTGCGTCTGACGTACAACCGGGAAGCGGTTTAAAACCACTGGCTGCAGATCATTGTGACCAAACCCCAAACGAGTGATCATCTGGCGCTCAGAAAAGTCCATTATTTTGACCGGTTCAGTGTCTCTTGTCAAATCAGGTGCCTGAAAAATGCCTTGGGTTGGCACGCTCTGAGCCGGTTGGACGATCAAAAAAGCCCCTTGCGGCAAGTCAACGGAGGTCAGCAGCTCACCGACGCCCTCGGCAAAGGCATTTTGACCAAAGATAAATACCGGCACGTCCGCACCCAATTGCAGACCTAGCTGCATGAGCTGCACCCGATTCAACCCAGTCCGCCAAAGACGATTTAAGGCGATCAATACCGTCGCGGCGTCACTGGAGCCACCTCCAAGACCGGCGCCGGAAGGTATTCGCTTGCGAACATGGATGTGTGCGCCCTGCTGAGTTCCGGTCGTCTGTTGCAACAGGCGGGCCGCACGCACCACCAGATCCTCATCGTGCGCAACGCCTTGCATATCCGTTTCCCGAGAAATTTGGCCATCTGCGCGCGTATCGATATCCAAGATATCGGCCAGACTCACGAACCGAAACAGGGTCTGTAACAGGTGGTAACCATCCGCGCGTCTACCGGTGACGTGCAAAAAGAGATTGAGTTTGGCCGGTGCGGGCAGGTCATACAGCATGGTTTGACCTCAACTCCTTGCGCTCAAGGTGTGTCCACGACGAGGCGGATCACGACTTGCTTGCTCCCCTCCATGCGGGACAAGACCAAGAGCTTGGGCCCTTGCGCATCAAAACGTCCGAGCTCTACGCCCCAGCCGCTTTGCGCAAAAGAAATGATGCGACCTTGGTCATCGCGTTTGACTTGCTGCATCGTGGGTACTGCGCGCAAAGGCGAACGCAACCATGTGCGTATATCCCGGACGGGGATGCGCCGACCCATCACCTGCTGCACCAAGGCATCGGGATCGGACGAACGCATCGTCTCACCGTTCGCCTGCGTCAACACCGCCTGACCAGGATCGACCTGCACGCGTGCCAAGGTGTTTCCAAAAGGGTTATTCAGGTCTAGGGTGAGACGGCCACCGACATCTCGCCACACGAAGCTGCCCTGCACGGCTTCGGGCGCCTCAGAGGGCCCCTCGGCACGCAGAGCAAAGCGCCCCTGACGGACAAGTTCATTGAGGGAGGACGCCTCAATCGCCGACGTCTGAGTTGGCGGGGCAGGTGTCGCGCACCCAGCCAAAACGAACGCGAGCACAAACAACGCTGCCACCCTTAATCGGCTCAAGGCTTGACTCCGAATCGCTTGAGTGTCTCTTGCAGCGTTTTATTAGAAGCATCTTGGCTCACGCCCTGCGCCCAAATGGTTCGGGCCTCGCTTTGTTGGCCTAGCTTCCATAGTGCCTCTCCCAAGTGAGCGGCAATTTCGGCCTCGGGGCGGATCGCATAAGCGCGTTGCAAATAATCAACGGCCTCTTTGAACTGCCCCATTCGAAACTTGATCCAGCCCATACTATCGAGAATAAAGGGATCTTTGGGGGCGATCTCAAGTGCGCGCGTAATGAGCGTTAGCGCTTCGGGCAAGCGTTGATTTCGATCCGCCAGCGAATAACCCAACGCATTGTGCGCATGCGCATGTCCAGGATCCAAAGCGATCACCTGCCGCAACAAACGCTCGGCATCTCGCATTTGATCCGCACGCTCATGCAACATCGCAAGCTCGTATTTCACATTGACAGAATCAGGCATCCGCTGATCGAGGGCCTGCATCCGTTTGATGGCTTCGGAAAGTCGATTGGCATCGCGCAAAATCTGCGCACCCGCCGAAGCCCCCATCATGATCTCCTCATCCGTTTGCGCGTTGGCCGAATCAATCAAGGCTAAACCTTCATCGACGCGTTTTTGTTTCGCGCGGATGAGCGCTTGTCGGATTCGCGAGGTAAAGCGCATCGACGGATCGTCAACTTTGGCAAGTAAGCTCACCGCTTCGTCAAGTTGACCTTGCTCTTCGGCAATTTTAGAAAGTAGCTGGTAGGCCTCCGCAAGCGCAGCGGGGGCATCCGTCGCCCCTGCCGCCGCAGAGGCACGCAAGCGTTGCTCTTGCACAGAGACATACTGATCCAGAAAAGCGCGCGCCTGCTCAAGTTTTTTGGCGCGATAGGCGACCTGAGCTTGCATAAACAGCAGATCAAAGTCCTCGGGTGAACGCTTGACCATCGACGTCAATTCGGACATCGCCGCATCAAACTGGCCTCGCTCGGAGAGGTGGCTCGCCAGCAATACACGCAGGCGTCTGGAGTTCGGCTGCAACGCCACAAACTCAGTGGCTTCGCGCAAAGCACGATCGGGATCGACGCTTAAGCCATATTCGAACACCCGCAAAGCGGCTTCTTCTGAGCGCGGTGCGGCAGCCAAAGCCCGTCGAGACTCTTCGAGTGCGCGTTCGTGATCACCTGCAGCGCGCGCCATATCAGCGAGCGCCATATGTCCCGCAGCCAGATGCCGCGCATTGCTGTCGCCAATCGCCGTACTCAAAATCCGTAATGCCGCGCTCTTGTCGGGCATGCGGCTCAAGACCGCAAACGCCTGGCCAATCGCCGCGGATTTGTCAGTCGCTGCATCAATTTGTTTGCGCAACGCCGCCGCCAGGCCACTGGTTTGCCCAGAGGCTGCAGCCAGCGCCATTTCCGTCGAAGACGCCTCTTGGTCATCCGGCATCAAGCGCAACCATACTCTCGAGGCATCAAGCGCGCCAGGTAAATTACCGCCCGCGAGATAAAACTCCAACGCCCGACGCGCCAAGCGGTAGTCGCCTAGCTCGCGACTTAGATCAAGCATGGTCTTGGCCGCGGGCAAATACGTGCCTCGCTGAGCGGAAATCTCAGAGGCCAGAATACGAAACAATATCGTTGAAGTCAGCGTCACTTCGGGTAACTGACCCGCGCGCAAGCGAATGCTCTGAGACTCGGGCACACGTGGCTTGATTTGAAGCTGAGCGCCTTGCCCGCCGCCTTTGGCAGGACCCGTTTGCGCCGAAACGCTCGAGACCCATAGCAAAGCCGCCCCACCTATCAGAGCCGAGGCGCAAACTTGGTAAAAAATAGATTTAAACAACGACTTCACTCGACCCGCCTAGTTGGTGGCACAATCAACAGACTCAGTGAACGGATGTTAGCACTCAGCCATGCCAGAACTACCAGAAGTCGAAACAACTCGCAGGGGAATTGACGCCGTTGCAACAGGTCACACGCTCAAAAGAATGATCGTGCACGAACCTCGCATGCGCTGGCCCATCCCGAAAGATCTTCCTGACTGGGTTGCCGGTCAGGTTGTACGCGCCTGCCGAAGGCGCGGCAAGTACCTGTTGATCGAGTTCGATCACGGCACGCAACTGATCCATTTGGGCATGTCAGGCTCTTTGCGTAGCGTGCTCCATGGCGAACTCCTCAGAAAACATGATCATGTAGAGTGGCAGTTTGAACACGTCACCTTGCGTCTACACGACCCACGTCGCTTTGGTTCGGTTTTATGGCACCCCAAAAATGCCGGCCCCATCGAACACCATCCCTTGATCAGCAAATTGGGGATCGAACCCTTCGATCCGGGTTTTGATGCGAAATGGCTCAAAAAAGGCTTTGCCGGACGGAAAATGTCGATTAAACAAGCTTTGCTTGCGGGGGATGTTGTCGTAGGCGCTGGCAATATTTACGCTTCAGAAAGCTTATTTAGAGCGCGCATTCACCCTAAAACACAAGCAGCGAGGATTTCTCTTGCGCGATGCGAGCGTCTTGTGACCGCGCTACAAAGCACACTCAATGATGCGCTGCAGTCTGGCGGCAGCACGCTACGAGATTACGTGAACGCCACCGGCGAAGCAGGGGCCTATTTCACCTTGCATGCTGCCGTCTATGAGCGTGACGGCGAACCCTGCCGGAACTGCGCCACCCCCATTCAACGCATCGTGCAAGGTCAGCGCGCGACCTATTTTTGTCCGCGCTGCCAAAAGGTCTGAGGTACAACCCAAAAGTGAAGGCGGACCTTAGCGAGCTGTTCTGGGCGGCAAGGCGTAGCGCTGCTCGGTATAGGCCCAACTTGGCCAAAGCACGTGCGCAAGGGCTTCGCGCGACTTCTGCTCATCCGGATCTATTGGCGTGTAGCGGTCCGGCATCTCATAACGGATGGTGCGGGCGGGTTTTCCTGGCTCCAGAACCACCAGTTTCTCACCCTCCGGACCCGCAGTCAGGAAACCATAGTTATCGCCGAATTGCATCATGGCGCGATTAGCCGGCTGACGCGTCAAATCGCGCCCCAACATCGGATGAACGGTGTCCATACCCATCAGTGAAAGCAACGTCGGCAGCAAGTCAATCTGACTCATGACCTGTGCATCCGACTTTGGTTTGACCCCGGGGCCGATGATCAAGGCGGGAATATGGAAGTGACGCACAGGCACTAAGCCACCGTAAACACGTGCGTCATGATCCGCCACAATCAAGAATAAGGTGTTGCCCCAATAAGGCGACTGACGGGCTTTTTTGAAAAAATCACCTATTGCCCAGTCTGCGTAACGCACCGTATTGGTCACGGTCGCGGGTTCGCCAATGGGCTCGATCCGACCCTTGGGATATTCCCAGGGAGAATGGTTGGAAACCGAAAAAGCCATCGTGACGGTTGGGCGCGCCGTATCCTGGCGCAGCACGCGATCAAGCTCGGTAAACATATCCTCGTCGGACGCCCCCCAAGACCCGACAAACTTGGGTGCGACAAACTTGGGCAAATCGATCATTTCATTAAAGCCATTACCCAAGAAAAAACTGCGCATATTGTCGAAATGTCCTTCTCCGCCATAGATGAAGCGAGAGTAGTAACCATGGCGTCCCAGCAACTCGGCAATGGTAAAAAATCCTGTTTGCGAGCGCGGCAAGGTCAAGACGGCCTGAGCAGGCGTCGGCAAAAACCCGGAGCTCACGGCCTCAAGACCGCGCACGGAACGCGTACCTGTCGCGTAAGCGCGCTCAAACCACCAACCCTCTTGCGCGAGTTTGTCTAGCTCTGGCGTCAAGTCAAGAGCACCACCGAGTTTTTTCGAATATTGTGCACCCATACTCTCTTGCATAATGATGACAAGATTGAGCGGTTTATCGCGGCGTACAGTCGCTGTTTGGGCATGCAATGCCCGCGGCACGTCGGACGATCTCATTGATCTCCTCGATCGGCAACTTGCCATACAGATCGAATGAAGACTTTTCCTTCTTCATCAGATAGGCGGCATTAGCCACACTCCACAAGCCATTTAAAGGCAAGGCGTTGACCATCGCATCGTTGCCAAAAGCGACGGAAGAAGCATTGATCGGACGATGCTGTAACGTGCCGCGAATCGAGCCAACGCAATACAAGATCAAGACCACGCTCACGAGCGGGCGCAACCACCAACGCAGCTCTTTGTCAGGCTTACCAGACTTAAAGAGTTTGAAAGCACCCCACATTCCGATGCCAAGTCCCGCAAAGGCCGCCAACAACACAAGACGGTAGCCCTCCCACAACATGGCGAACACTTCACGCGGATAACCGAGATACTCAAAGTAAAGTCGGTTGGGGCGTGTGTCGTATTCGGCAATAAACTGTGGCGACGAGAGCTCAAGCAACAGCAACAGAAACCAACAGACCCTGAACCACCAGGCGGTGATTTTTTCTGCAATCGCGAAGTGACCGAAAAAAGGCCCCGCCCCCGCCGGGAGGGCGATCATCATGCCGATCATCACGAGATCGATCCGCAAGCCACCGATCATCACTGGCCAGAAACCGTCGACGGCTTCGACCCGCGGCCATTGCCACGCGACCAAACACAGGCGGAACAAGGTCAGCATCAAGAGTGCTGTCCAAAAAAACCGCCAAGTCAAACGAAGCATCTATATTCCTTTGTTATCTTGATCAAGCTTGCAGGACTTTGCCAGGGTTCATCAACCCATCCGGGTCAAGCGCTTGCTTGATTTGCTTCATGAGCCTGAGTTCGAGCTCGCTTTTATAGCGTGTCAGCTCGTCGCGCTTGAGTTGCCCCACGCCATGTTCGGCGCTAATTGAGCCGCCGTGCGCATGAACGCTATCATGGACCAGTTGATAAACATCGTATTGCGTGGCGAGAAGCTCTTGTTCGGTCTGATGAGGTGCGCGGGCGACGTTGTAATGCAGGTTGCCATCGCCCAAATGGCCGAACACAATATGCTGGATCCCAGGAAACTTGACTTGCAGTGCCGCATTCGTTTTTTGGACAAACTGTCCAATCAAGGAAATAGGAATCGAGACATCGTGTTTGATGCTTTTTCCAAGCTCAGCCTCGGCGAGTGGGATACTTTCACGTAAATGCCAGATCGCCTTGCTTTGAGCAATATTTTCAGCAATCGCCGCATCGACCACCAGTCCATCCTCGATGGCTGCACCCAACACAGACTCAAAGCGCGCTTGCGCATGCTCAGCGCTTTCACTATCCGATAGCTCGAGGATGGCAAACCAGGGCGAATCCGCCGAAGGTCCTTCAAAGGGTAAGCGTTGCTGGGGGTACAAACGCACCACAGCTTTGAGCACGGGTCCCATCATGACCTCAAAACCAGTCAGCGAGGCACCAAAGCCGGCACGCGCGCGAGATAACATCGCAATCGCATCCTCGAGGGAGTTAAGCGCCAACATCGCAATACGTTGGGCAACCGGAACCGGGTAGAGTTTTAAGGTCGCGGCAGTGATGATCCCGAGCGTGCCCTCGCTACCGATATACAAATCGCGCAGGTCGTAACCCGTATTGTCCTTGCGCAAGCCTCGCAAGCCATGCCAAATTTCTCCCTGCGCTGTGACCACCTCAAGCCCCAACGCGAGTTCGCGTGTGTTGCCATAGCGCAGCACCTGTGTTCCACCCGCATTCGTAGAAAGATTGCCGCCAATCGTGCAGCTGCCCTCCGCTGCCAAGCTTAGGGGAAACAATCGGCCCGCCGCACGCGCGGCTTCTTGAACCGCTTGGAGAATGCATCCAGCCTCGACAGTAATGGTGTCGTTATCCGTGTCGATTTCCCGCACACGGTTCAAGCGCGCCAGACACACGACCAGTGCGCGTCCCGTCTCATCTGGCGTCGCGCCACCGCACATCCCCGTATTGCCCCCCGAGGGCACAATCGGAATCTTATGCTCGGCGCACAGGCGCACCACGCGAGCAACCTCCTCCGTGCTCCCGGGACGAACGACTGCCAAGGCGTCACCCCGATAACGCCCACGCCAGTCCACTAAGTAAGGCGTCATCGCCTCGCCCGTTAACACCTGGGTCGCTCCCACGATTTGCTCTAATTGTTTCAACGCGCTCATTCGGTTCTCATTCGGTATTTTGCGGTTTCTTTTGCGGTTTTATCAACGCAAAGTTCGGCTAGCATTTACAACTTAGCAAATTGTAGGTGAGTTACGGCTTGGCAATGGCCAATCACGCCTACTCCTGACGGGAAATATTCCTGTCAAATCGGCGATAATGCGTGATCCGTGTTTTTTGATTCTGGAGTCCTTCACGTGCCTTCGTCTTTCACCTTCCCTCATGCAGCGTTCAAAGCCTACGATATTCGTGGCGTTGTACCCACCGCTTTAAATGCCGATTTTGCGCGGCAACTTGGCTTGGGTCTAGCGGCGCGTGCGCATGCCTGTGGTGTGACGACCCTGGTGGTCGGTCGTGATGGCAGGCTGAGCAGCCCGGAGTTGGCCGGCGCGCTGCAGCAGGGTATGCGCGAAGGCGGCATCGACACCATCGATGTCGGTGAGGTGCCTACACCACTGGTTTACTTTGCTGCCTACACCCTCAAAACGGGCTCCGGCGTTGCGGTCACGGGCAGTCACAACCCTCCCGAGTACAACGGGTTCAAAATGATGATGGGAGGTCAAACACTGCATGGCGACGCGATCTTGGGACTCCGTGACGAAGTCGCCGCAGGTCCTGCCATCGCCGCCAAGCCAGGCAAAGCCTCTGCCGTTGATATCCTGACGCCCTATTTAGCCCGCGTCATCGGTGACATCAAGCTCAGTCGCCCGATGAAAATCGCCATTGACTGTGGTAATGGTGTTGCGGCGGCTGTCGCCCCTACCCTGTTCCGAGGTCTTGGTTGCGAAGTCACTGAATTATTTTGCACGGTGGATGGCACCTTTCCCAATCACCACCCTGATCCTGCCGACCCACACAACCTCGAGGATCTCATCCGCTGCGTGCAAACCACGGACTGTGAAATCGGTCTGGCCTTTGATGGCGACGGCGACAGATTGGGCGTGGTCACCAAGTCGGGACAGATCATCTGGCCAGACCGTCAGCTCATTTTGTATGCACGCGATGTACTCCAGCGCTGCCCCGGTGAGACCATCATTTATGACGTCAAGTGCAGCCGCCATGTCGCAGAGCAAGTCCGCGCAGCAGGCGGCAAGCCGTTGATGTGGCAAACGGGTCACTCTCTGATCAAAGCAAAACTGGCTGAGACCGGCGCCCCCTTGGCTGGCGAGATGAGCGGACACGTATTTTTCAAAGAACGTTGGTTTGGCTTTGATGACGGCCTATACACAGGCGCTCGTCTGCTCGAAATCCTCTCAAGAGATGCCGATCCCTCAGCGGTTCTTGAGGCATTGCCTCAGGGTGTTTCAACCCCCGAACTCAAGCTTGAAATGCGTGAAGGCGAGCCGCACGCGCTGATCAAGCGTTTGCAAAACGAAGGGGTCTTTACGGGTGCGACAGAAATTTTCAAAATCGATGGTTTGCGCGCGGATTACGCCGACGGCTTCGGCTTGGCGCGGGCCTCCAATACGACACCGGTCGTCGTCTTGCGCTTTGAGGGAGACACTGCAGCAGCACTAGAGCGCATCAAAAATGTCTTTCGCGAGCAATTACTGAGGCTCGCTCCCGCGGCCAAACTCCCTTTCTAAACGCGGCTGTCTGCGTTTATTCGCTTTCATACTGAGCCTTATGTCTTCACTCTCAAACAGCCCCGCTTGGAAACAATTTTCTCACGCCGTGCTAAGCAGCCCGTCCAAACCTGACGCTCTGCGTGTCATTGAAGCGGCTGGGCTCGAGATCGACCTCTCTACGCAGAGATGCTCACCGGCTTTCTTCGAGGGGGCCCGAGCCTTGCTGGCACAACAAGGCTTTGAACAGTATCGACGCGACCTGTTTGAGGGTGCCGCCATCAATTGGACAGAAAACCGTGCGGCCTGGCACACCGCCTTGCGCGCGCCGGTTCCTCCCGGGCCCGTCGCCGAGGCGGTCTTGACTGAACGGATGCGTTTGGTCAAATTTGTCGAGTCAGTCAATGCGCGCAATCAGTATCGCAACGTCGTGCATCTGGGCATCGGCGGCAGTGATTGGGGGCCGCGTCTGGCCTTTGACTCGCTTGCAGGTGCAGGGACGCGTCGCACCTTGAGATTCGCCTCCAACGTTGATGCGCACGCCATCACCGCGGCACTCGAAGGGCTGGATGCGCACGACACGCTCGTAATCATTTCTTCGAAATCCTTCACGACGACCGAGTCACTGGCCAATGCTGCGTGTGCCATCGACTGGCTGCATGCCAATGGCGTCGCTTACCCGCTCGACCACTTTGCCGCCGTCACAGCCAACCCTCAGGCAGCCCGCAATTTCGGCATCAACGATGACCGTATTTTTCAATTTTGGGACTGGGTGGGTGGACGTTACTCGCTGTGGTCCTCGATCGGCCTACCCATCGCGCTCGGTTTGGGCATCGACGCGCTCAATGACATGCGCGCCGGTGCGGCCGCGATGGACGAGCATTTCCTCAACGCT
>JBIKOQ010000271.1:0-3503 GCA_044357955.1 Burkholderiaceae bacterium
GTGTTTCTGCCAGAGAACTGGGTTCGGGCGTCGAGGCCTCTGTCACGGTTAAACCTTCTTTTGGTTTAAGCGACGATGAGATCTCGCGAATGCTAACAGAGGGTATGTCTAAGGCTGGAGTTGATGCTCAAATGCGCATGTTGCGTGAGCAGCAAGTGGATGCCCAACAATTGATTGAGTCTGTTCATGCTGCGCTTGCTGCAGATGCTGACTTGTTGAGCGCAGCCGAACAAACTCGCATTGCCCAACAGTTAAACATGACCACTGATGCTGCGGCGGGTGATGATGTCGATCTCATCCGTGCCGCTGTTAAAGCGCTCTCGACCGTGACCGATGATTTTGCGGCCCGACGGATGGATCGCAGCATTAGGGCTGCGCTGATGGGTCGATCGTTAAAGGATTTATAGGATTCATCATGCCAAAAATTACTGTACTACCGCATCCTGAAGTTTGCCCACGGGGTAAAGTGATTGAGGATGCCCCAACTGGCGTGTCGATTTGTCGCGTTCTGTTGGATAACGATGTCGAGCTTGAGCATGCGTGTGAGCTATCTTGCGCCTGTACGACGTGCCATGTCGTTGTCAAAGAAGGCTTTCAATCCCTTGCTGAGGCATCGGACTCCGAAGAGGATCTGTTAGACCGTGCCTGGGGACTTTCTACAACATCTAGACTCGCCTGTCAGGCCAAAGTCGCGAATGTTGATCTGACAATCGAAATTCCGCGCTATACGATTAATCACGCCAAAGAGAATCACTAAATACGCTTGGGTTTAAATCGTGTAAAGTATCTCGCACATCAATAATAGTGGAGATAGCATGAGATCCAATAGCATTCGCCAGAAAATAGCTTCAGGTTTACCTGTGATCAATGGCTGGTTGGCCATCCCATCCTCTTATTCCGCAGAGCTCATCGGACACCAAGGTTTTGATTCTGTCACGGTAGATTTGCAGCATGGCATGATTGGTATCGATGCTGCACTGCCGATGTTTCAGGCACTATCCTCAACACCGGCCATTCCCTTGGCGCGTGTGCCATGGAACGACCCTGCCCAAATCATGCGTTTGCTTGACAGTGGTGCCTACGGCATCATCTGCCCCATGATTTCGACAGTGGATGATGCGGCAAGTTTTGTTTCCTCCTGCCGCTATCCACCCCACGGCCAACGTTCATTTGGACCTGCGCGGGCCACGTTGTATGGCGGTGCTGATTACTATCCTTATGCTGACAAAGAGATTTTGGCGCTTGGCATGATTGAGACGCAGGCCGGCTTAGACAACTTGGACAAGATCCTTGCGATAGAAGGGCTCGACGGTATTTATATCGGACCGAATGATCTGGCCTTGGCGCTAGGTTCTGTTCCTAAATCGGAGTCGGATGATCCTGTTGTCATGAAGGCTGTTGAGCATATTCGGACTCGCGCGCTTGCGCACGGCAAAATAGCCGGTATCTTTTGTTCCTCAGGAGAAGCGGCCGCCATGAGAATCAAACAAGGTTTTCAGATGGTGACGCCTGGTAACGAAGCTGCACTGATGGCGAGTGCGGCAAAGGAAGCAGTCGCAACAGCGCGGGGTGCTCAACCCACCGGCGCCTCCAAAACTGGTTATTAATCAAGGTCGATCCATGTTGCGTTTTTCCGCAAATCTTGGTTTTTTATGGTCGCAGTTGCCTTTGCTTGAGCGTATTGAACGGGCGGCTGCCAGTCAATTTACTGCTGTCGAATTGCACTGGCCTTATGACACTTCGCCCACTGACGTCCGTGATGCTTGTCAACGCAATGGTTTGAAACTCTTGGCAGCCAATGCGCCGATAGGAAACGGTGCATTGGGTGAGTCGGGCTTAGCAGCTTTGCCTGGACGTGAGGCTGATTTCAAGGAGTCTTTTGAATCTAGTCTGGGTTGGTGTCAACAAGCCGGAGCGAAAGCGATTCATGTGTTGCCCGGAATTGTCCCTTTAGACCAACGCGCTCTAGCTACCAAGACCTTGGTCAATAATCTGCAGTGGGCGGCAGATCTTGCCGCTCGCTGTGATTTTACGATTTTGCTAGAAGCGATTAATCAGCGCGATAAGCCCGGGTATTTTTACTCAACTCAAGCCGCATCCAATGCAATACGTGAACAATGCGAACGTGACAATATCAAGCTCATGTTTGATGTTTATCACGTAGGCGTTGCCGAAGGGGATATTCTCACTAAGCTTGAGTATTATCTTCCGCATATCGGTCATATCCAGATTGCGGCGGTACCTTCGCGTGCCGAACCTGATGAGGGGGAGGTGGATTATTCAGTGGTATTGCGTCGTATCGAGTCCTTGGGTTACCAAGGTTGGATTGGGTGCGAATACAAACCACGCTCAAGTGTCGAAGCGGGTCTGGCTTGGCGTACGCCTTTTATTGTTCGCTCTTAGTCTTCTTTGCGCAGATGCGGAAATAAAATGACATCGCGGATGCTTGGGCTATCTGTCAAGAGCATCACAAGACGGTCAATCCCGATGCCACAGCCACCCGTCGGGGGCATGCCATATTCGAGTGCACGAATATAGTCGGCGTCATAAAACATGGCTTCTTCGTCGCCAGCATCTTTCGCTTTAACTTGTGCATGAAATCGTGCCGCTTGATCTTCTGGATCGTTGAGCTCGGAAAAACCGTTGGCAATTTCTCTGCCTGTGATGAACAGCTCGTAACGTTCAGTAATCCCTGGCCGAGTATCTGACTCCCGAGCGAGTGGAGAGACCTCAATCGGATAATCAATAATATAGGTTGGGTGCCAGAGTTGCGACTCGGCGGTTTCTTCAAACAGAGCCAACTGAAGCGCACCAAGCCCGGCATGAGCAAGATTCGGAGCATTGACATCAACACCGCGTTTTTTTAGTTGGTTTTTAACGAAATCAACATCAGAGAGTTGCACTTCTGTGAAGTCAGGGACATGCTGGAGAATCGCCTCTACGATCGTTAAACGATGAAAAGGCTTGGATAAATCCAACTCGCGTCCCTGGTATGTGAGTGTGGCCGTTCCACAAGCATGAATCGCAGCCGCGCGAATAATCTGCTCGGTGAAGTCCATCAGCCATTGGTAGTCCGTATAGGCAGCGTAAAACTCCATCATGGTGAACTCAGGATTGTGACGCGGACTCACACCCTCATTACGGAAGTTTCGATTGATTTCAAAGACACGCTCAAATCCGCCTACGATGAGACGTTTGAGGTAAAGCTCAGGCGCAATACGTAAAAACATCTCCATGTCGAGCGCATTATGGTGCGTGACAAAAGGCTTTGCCGCAGCACCACCTGGGATGCCGTGCAACATCGGCGTTTCTACCTCTAAAAATCCAGCATCGACCATCGTTTGGCGAATCGCACTAATGGCTTTACTCCGCGCCAAAAAGGTGTCGCGCGTCTGCTCAGTCATGATAAGGTCAACATAGCGTTGACGGTAGCGTAGCTCTTGGTCAGAAATGCCGTGAAATTTGTCGGGCAGGGGACGCAAGGACTTTGCTAAAACCCGAGC
>JBIKOQ010000272.1:0-3476 GCA_044357955.1 Burkholderiaceae bacterium
AATTGATTCGTCGCATCATGGGCGTGCCTGTCGAAGGCGAAACTAAAGGCAACAAGCAAATCAACGGTCTCGGGCGCGGTCCTGCGACCAGCAATAAAGTGTTCATCCTGAATATGCATACAGGTCCCGAGGCGGATCTGAGCAGCACACTGGCTCAGCTCGCGGCCGATAAGTCTGCGATAGACTGGAGTGTGAATTGCGGCAACATGTCCTCAGCGTTGCCGATGTACGCCCTAGAAACGGGCTTGATTCAGGCGCAAAAGCCTTTGACGCAGATTCGGATTTTTAATACCAACACCAAAGTCATCACCGATGCGCGCGTGAGTACGCCCGAGGGGAATGCCTTGGTACCCGCTGATACGGAGATCCCGGGTGTGATGGGTGCTTTCCCAGGCGTTGAGCTCAGTCTCCGACAGCCGATTGGTGCCAAGACGGGAAAGCTCTTTCCCACGGGCAATCGCAAGGATATTTTTGCGGGTGTGACGGCCAGTTGTCTGGACGTCGCTGTACCCATGGTGATTGTCAATGCGGCTGAGTTGGGTCAGCAAGGTGATGAGACGGTTGATGCGCTGAATCAAGACCATGCACTCAAAACGCGACTGCGTGAAATCTGGGTCCAAGCGGGTCTAAAAATGGGACTTAAGAAACGCAATGGTGAGTTGATGACGCGTACCGAGCTGGAAAACAGTGAGACGGTTCCAAAAATTTGTATGGTCTCGCCGCCCAAGCGTTCGGGACATATTACCGTCAGATACTTTACGCCACAGTCTGCGCACAATTCGCTGGCAGTGACTGGCGGGTGCTGTCTGGCGACTGCGTGTTTATTGCCGGGGACGGTAGCGCATGATGTTGCAGTCAATTTAGCTGAGTTTTCAAACGAAGAGCGTGAAATCGTCGTGGATATGGAAAATCCTGCGGGTATTTTGCGGGCCCGTATTCGTGGTGCTTTATCAGACGAAGGCGCATCGATTCCTTGGGCGGCCTATGCGCGCAACACACAAGTGTTTATGCGGGGCTATGTGCCAATTTACACGCCCTCGAAAGCATTGATGAAATTTTTCTCTGGAGACTCCACTTGAAAACGATTATTGCCAAGCCTTTGAATGCAAAAGATTTCGCCCCGTTTGGCGATGTACTGGAGATCCCCAAAGCACCGGGTCGGGTGTACTTTCAAGAATCCTTGGGTAATCTGCGCCCGCAGGCGTCCGCATCGCTTTCGACGACGCATAAAGAGCCTAGCCCTAGTTTGCCTTTTGAAGTGAGTCTATTAGAGCGCCACGAATTTTCCTCGCAGAGCTTTATGCCTGCAGAGGTCAAGTGCTGGATGATTGTGGTGGCACCTCATGATGCGCAAGGCAAGCCTGACTTGGAGCGCGTTCAGGCTTTTCTCGCGGACGATACACAGGGCATCACCTACAAGCCGAACACGTGGCATCACGGTTTGACCGTTTTCGATGCGCCGGGAAAATTCAACATTTTTATGTGGCGAGACAATACGTCGGGCGACGAAGAGTTTGTGTCCGTACCACCCTTTCGTGTCACGCGAGGCTGATGTTGTCGGTTGTTTTGTACTCTTACCGTCGTTGCCCATATGCCATGCGCGCGCGGATGGCGCTATGGTGCGCCGAGATTGCGGTGGATCTTCGCGAGATCAGTTTGCGCGACAAGCCGCCTGAGATGCTAGCGATTTCTCCCAAGGGGACTGTGCCCGTTTTGCGCTGTGCCGATGGACATGTCATTGACCAGAGCCTAGATATCATGCGCTGGGCACTCCAACAGAATGATCCTCAAGGCTGGTTGCGTTGGGCTGCGGGATCTGAGGAGTTCGCGCGGCAAGAATCGTTGATCCTGTGCAACGATACGACTTTCAAGTATTGGCTGGATCGCTACAAATATGCTGAGCGATACCCAGAGTTTGATCAGGCTTATTATCGTCAGCAGGCACTGAGCTGCCAGCTGGATGTTCTAGAGCAACACTTATCTCAGTCTGCTTTTTTAGGCGGGGAGATGGCAGACCTCAGTGATGTCGCGTTATTTCCTTTTGTCAGGCAGTTCGCGGCGGTCGATGCGGGCTGGTTTGATGCGAGCCCGTATCCCGCGACACGACAGTGGCTGCGCGGCTGGATCGAGAATGATCTGTTTAAGAAGATCATGGCTAAGCCAACCATTCAATAGTGTGGTGGTAATTCGTCGCGCAAATTTTGTAAGCTGGTGTTGCGATCCTGAGGCAGCTGTTGACGCAGTGCGTTCAACTCTCGTGCAAGTGCATCGATGAGTTGTTGTTGACGAAAAATGGTTTGATTGAGCTGATCAAGCATGTCGTCGGCAAGTCCGGTTTTAATCTCCAGATCCGTCAGGCGTTGCTCGAGAGAGAGTGGCGAGGGGTGAGTATTCATAGGCTTCTTTTAAGATAAATGCGGCTCATGAAAAAGGCGAATCAAGAAAAGGCGATTCATGAGGTCGGTTGAGTAGAGGTCTGACGACCACGCATTACAACCGCAGCGGCAAAAAAGTTGAGGCCAGCGGCCAAGCCCAGGGGAAGCTGATAGCCACCACTCAAGTCAAACAGCACACCAAAAAAGGCAGGCCCCAGGGAAGACATCAGCTGCATGAGCATCGCCGCGATGCCAAAGATCGTACCGAACGAAGCGGCACCAAACTCACGGCGCACAATGAGTGGTGGTAAGGTGGTGATACTCCCTGCAGACAGCCCAAAGCCCAAGACCGCGATGATGAGTGCCCAGGTATGGTCGTTGAAAAAAGCACCTAGGCCCAGACTCATGGCGGCGTTGAGCAATACCCCGCAAGCGATCAGTCGAACATCCAGATGATCTGAAAAACGCGCCAATAAAATACGCCCTATAAACGCAAGAACAGCCGCCAGCGTGACACACAGCGCAGTACCAGAGGCGCCGATCGCAGGGAGTAACAAGGACACTTGATGAGTCAAAAAGCCGATTTGCACCATCAGCGCGAAACCAAAGGCCAGGGTGACGGTGCGCAAGGCTGTTGTGCTGAGTGCCGCAGAGCGCGTCCAGGTGCGAGGCGTTGAAGCTTGAGTGGTGTTTGTGGGTGCGATGCCATCGGGATAGAGACCCAGATCTTGCGGGTGTCGCCGCATAATAAAAAAGCTGATGGGCCAAACTGTTGATACAACGATCACGGCGACCACAAGCATGGCAATGGAAAAGCCAAAGGCGCCAATCAGTGCGAGCAAAACAGGCACGCCGACCATGCCGCCGATGCTTGCGCCTAGCATCGCTGTGGAGACAGCCCGCCCTTGATGGCGATCAAACCAAGGGGCTAAGGACGATGTGATGGCGGTGGTCGACAAGCAGGCCCAACCTAGCCCCATCAGGGCAAAGCTCGCATAGACATGCCAGACTTGAGTAATGGCGCTCATCGCGATAAAGCCGCTCGCCATCACGGCAGCACCAAGCGCCATCACGCGCTGCGGACCGTATTTGGAGATGGCG
>JBIKOQ010000273.1:0-3456 GCA_044357955.1 Burkholderiaceae bacterium
GTCGCGCGGGTAGAGGCGTTGCGCTCCATCCTCGAGTAAATAAATCCGACCGTCTTCAGAGAGTTGCGGCAGCAAGCTCGCCACCCAGTCCGGTTCAAAATCCTGCCCCTCGTCGATGATGATCAGTTGATAGCGACCTTGCATCTCCGCGGTCGTCTCGACCGCGTCCTTGTACTCGGCACTCAAGTGATCGTACAAACCCTGGGCACCAAAATCCGGCTCACCCACATGCCGACGGTGATGCTCCACACAGAGTTCATGAAAACTCGCGACTTGGGCGCGGGTGGGGGCGAGTTGCGTGATGTGATCCGCCAACGCGCGGTTGTAACAAACATAGAGGCTGCGCTGCGAGGCTGCCGCGGCATCTTGTAACAAACGCAAGGCCAGCTGCGTTTTACCCGAGCCCGCCGTCGCCTGAATCCTCAACACACCCGAGGGCGTATCGATGCGCGGCACCCAAGTCGCTAGACCATCGGCCAGACGCAGGGTAGTCTGACGCAGCTGAGCGCCCAAGACCCGCAGATCGGGCGTGACTTTGAACTCATTACAGAGAAACTGCCGCAGGGCGGGGAGTGCGCTTGGATCAGAACTCGAACCGCCACCGCCACCGCCACCGTTTCCAACACCGACACCCCCACCACTGGCCAACGCCTCCATGACATACGAGCCCAGCTGCGCAAATCTCGTCGCATCCACAATCCGCTCAGGAGGGATGCCTACCACATACTGCCTCTCGACCCTAAAGTCCGGCAACACCAGACAGTTGGTCACGACCGTGCGCAGTCCGGCTTGTTGTAGGCGACTGACCATGGCGGCATGTTGGACCTTGAGCTGACGGCCCACGTCCTTGCTGCCTTCTTTGTACATTTTGTACATTACGCCATCGGTCAGCTCGACCGCGCCGGACTTGATTTCTAACAACAACATATTGCCCGTCGGCCCCAGCACCACCAGATCGATCTCGCCATGTCGGTCGCGCCCTTCGTGCACCGTATGCCACGGCACACTATGAAATATCTCATAGCCCTCGGACAAGGATTGCTCAAGCACCCGCAGCACATCAAGCTCACGTTGCAAGCCTGTGACCGGTGAAGCTGGCGGTAACGAAGGGTAGAGGACAGCCATAGGGGACTCCAATCAGAACAGATCACAACATAACGTATTTGTAAGCGAGATGATTTGTTGCACCTTTCCAGCTCTGATCCGGCAGTGAAGGTTGATTAAGCTCAGCAAAATGACATTTGTAAAAGGTTCCTTTTTGGAACCTTTCGTGCTAAAATGGATTACTAATGGAGAGCGCCATGTCCGTCAATGTCAAACTTTCTGAAACCCTAGTTGACCAGGCTAAGAGCCACGCACAGGTTCAACATCGATCTGTCCCTAAGCAAATCGAATATTGGTCCCGAATAGGCAAAATTGCCGAAGAAAACCCAGATCTGCCATTCTTCATGATCCGCGACATCTTGATCGCTGATCAAGAAGCGGTTGTTGGCGAGTACGTTTTTAGCTGATGCGTCTACTCGTCACTGCCTCTTTTGTGAGGGCAACCAAGAAACTGCACCCACCGCAAAAGTTGGAACTTGATGTGGCGGTGCGTACCGTCAGAACAGATCCAGTTGCAGTTGAGGCGAAGGTGGGTGACTTGGCGGGCATTCGTGTTTATAAGTTCCGGTTATCGAATCAGATATATTTATTGGCCTATCGGATTCTGGATTCGGAAAGCCTAAAGCTCTTAACCCTCGGCTCTCACGAGAACTTCTACCGCGATTTGAAACGTCTCGAGGACTGAATGAACAAGTCTGATCAGAGGAATCGATCGATACGCCCGACATCCATCCCGGGCATAATTTTGCAAGTCCCCAGTCCCTTTCCGTTATACAAACTATCTAGGTGTTGATATGAAGATGAAAACTCTGGCTGCGGTTGCCTCTGCGACCGCTCTTCTGTGTGCAGGCCAAATCGCCAGCGCCAAGGACAAACTCGACAGCATTATCGAGTCCGGTAAACTGCGCTGCGCCGTGGTGCTCGACTTTCCCCCCATGGGTTCGCGTGACGCCAGCAACAACCCCGTTGGCTTTGACGTGGACTACTGCAACGACTTGGCCAAGGTCCTGGGCGTCAAACCCGAAATCGTAGGAACTTCGTTCGCCGACCGCATTCCTGCGCTTGTTTCGAACCGCGTCGACATCGTAGCGGGCTCCACCTCTGACACGCTGGAGCGCGCCAAGACGGCGGGCATGTCTATTCCCTACTTCGCATTCACCATGGTCGTCTTGACCCGTGAAGACAAGAAGATCACCAACTATGCCGACCTGAAAGGTCGCCCTGTGGGCAACACAGTCAGCACCTTCGAGGCGATCGCGCTGGAAAAAGACGTGAAGGCCTGGAACGACGAAAAGGGAAGTTTTATGACCTTTCCTACCCAGGCTGACACCATTCTGGCAGTGAGCCAAGGCAAGATCGACGCCACCGTTGTCACCTCCACCGTGGCATATGCGTCTATCAAGTCCGGCAAGTACGACCAGCGCCTCAAAGTCGGTGGTAATGCACCTTACCCGATTGACTACGTATCGCTGCTTGCACCGCGTACAGAATACGGCCTGATTAACTACCTCAACCTTTTTGTGAACCAGCAGGTCCGTACCGGACGCTATGCTGAGCTTTACAAAAAATGGGTGGGCGACGGCCAGGCACCGAACCTGATGGTTCCTGGCGTTTACTACTAGCCATGACACCTAAAACGTCGCGGTTCCTAGATTGAGAGAGCCCCCATGCGCCCACTATCCAAGTCAAAGTTGATGGCTTATCGGCAGTGCCACAAGCGTGTGTGGCTCGAAGTCCATCACCCTGACTTGCGCGTAGACACTGCCACTTCCCAAAAAAACTTTGCCATCGGACATCAAGTCGGAGAGATCGCCCAGCAGGTGTATGACCCCACAGGTCAAGGCACCGTCATCGAGCCCTTTGCTGAGGGGATTGATGCTGCACTCGCACTGAGCCTGACCTTGCTTGACACGCCACAACCTATCTTCGAAGCCGGCTTTGCCGCCGAGGGGGCGATGGCGTTTGCAGACGTGATGCTGCCTGTTCAAGAAAATGCCCAAGCCAATGCCTCAAACGCCTGGCGCATGATAGAGGTCAAATCCTCCACCTCTATCAAGGATTACTACCGCGAAGACGTTGCCATCCAAGCCTTTGTTGCCCGTGCAGCAGGCGTGCCCCTGACGGCCATCGCACTCGCACATATCGACAACCGATGGATCTATCCCGGTGGTGGAGACTATCAAGGTCTGCTCATAGAAAAAGACCTCACCGAAGAAGCCTTTGCCCGTGGCGCAGAGGTCCAGCGTTGGATCGAGGCCGCACAAAGCGCTGTCGCCCAAGCCACCGCACCGGCGATCAACATCGGCCCACACTGCCACGAACCCTATGCATGCGGGTTTTACACACACTGCC
>JBIKOQ010000274.1:0-3449 GCA_044357955.1 Burkholderiaceae bacterium
CGAGTAAGTCCTGAGAAAAGGTCAACCAAGCATTCATCTGATTAGGCCATTCCTTAGTCGCGCCCAAAAAAACGATGGATAATCGGATCATCAGTGCACTGCGCTAGCGCTTGCACTGAGTCTTGCGCGTAAATTAAGCCCTCGTGAATAAATGTGATGTTGTTCGATAAACTTGCAGCCAAGGTTAAATCGTGTGTGACACAGATGATTGTGACGCCCTCTTCATTCAAACGCGTCAACAAATGGCTCACCTCGCGCGACTTCGCTGGATCCAGCGCGGAGGTGGGCTCGTCCATGAGCAAAATTTTTGGATCCATCGCGAGCACCCTTGCGATCGCAACACGTTGCTTCTGTCCGCCTGAAAGCTCCGCAGGATATTTACCCGCATGGTCGACCATGTCGAATTTGGCCAACTCTAGCATCGCCTTTTGTTCTGCCTCTATTCGGCTCATTCGGCGAATTTTTCTAAGCGCGAGGGTCACATTTTCCAGCGCAGTCAAATGTCGAAATAATGCGAATTGCTGAAAAACAAAACCTATTTGCTGTCTCAGCCAGCGCACGTCCGTGCCAACAAGGGCAACATCCTGACCATTTAAAAAAATTGATCCGCTCGTTGGGTCAACCAGGCGATTGATGCAACGCAAGAGCGTAGTCTTGCCACACCCTGAAGAGCCCATAATGACCTTGATTTCTCCAGGCTGAACATCCAGACTCACTCCACGCAGGACTTGTTGCGTGCCGAAACTTTTGGTGAGATCGCGAATGCTAAGAATACTCATAGTGCTGAGACCCCAGGAATTTGAAAACGTCGCTCAACAAAACGAGCAAGCACCAATAGCAACCTGTAGATCAGAAAATAAAGAATACCTACTGCAAGATAAATCTCTGCACCCTTTAAGGTTTGGCTCGCAAGCACAGTCGCTTGCTTGGTGATCTCAGGAATCCCCACTGTGTAGGCAAAAGGAGAGTATTTCAAAATTGAGGTGAATTCATTCAACACACCTGGCGCGGAGAACCTCAGCATTTGGGGCACCTGCACATAGCAGAATATTTGCAGGCGTGACATTCCCATCGACTCGGCAGCCATCAACTCGACAGCATCGACCGAATCCAAGGCACCACGAAAAACCTCAGTAACATACGCGCCACCAATCAAACCAAGACTGAGTGCCATGGCAGCGAGCGGCACAACTTTTAGTCCAACAAGTGGTAGGCCAAAATAGACAAGAAATAAAAGTACCAGCACAGGAATGCCACGCAGGCAGTAGACCACGAGGTCCACAAGCAATTTCGATACCTTCCCACCGATCGTACGTATAGCGATCATGGCGAGCGCAAAGGCCAAGGCAGTCGCGCTACACACCAGCGTGACAAGTAATGTTTGGCCAATGCCCTGAGATAATAGTCTTAGAATTTCAAAAAACATTTGAACTATTTGGAGGCGTTGTCGATCATCTGTTTGAGTTTTTCAGGGCCAAGCTTGATCAAAAATCTGTCGAAGTCTTGCCTCAGCGCTGAGCCTTTGGGAAACGCGAATCCGAGTACATCTTGACCGCGAAACGCGTACACGCTTTCAATGGGCAGATTCATTTTGTTTTTGAAATTTTCCAGCACAGGCTGTTCAACAAATGCCAAGTCAAGATTGCCATTTTGCAGGTCAGTGATCACCTCGTTATAGGAGGGATAGAGTTGCACCTGCGAAAGTGAGTAATACCCTTTCGGTTCCAACTCCTTTTTAATCAGATCCTCATAGGCCATTCCCCTTGGATAGCCAATGCGCAGCTTTTTAAGTGTTGAAAGATCCGTGATGGGCTTGGCATTTTTCTTTGTTGCGACTAAATGCCAGGTGTTATCGTAATAAGGGGCCGAGAAGTCCATCACTTGCTTGCGCTTATCCGTGATAGAGATACCAGAAAACGCAACATCCGCTTGTCCGGTTGAGACCGCACCCAACATACCCTGCCAGTCATAAGACGTGACTTTCAGTGTGCATTCTCGTGTTTTGCAAAAAGCATTAAAAATATCGTAATCAACCCCCATCAGCTTGCCATTTTGCTCGTAGAGCATCGGCGGCGAGGCGGGTGACACCGCAACCTTGATGACGTTAGTCACTTTTTCGTCTGAGCAACCAGTCAGGACGAAGCCGAGGGTAAGGATCGAGACGAGCAAGAGCTTTCGCAGCATATTGAAACCTTTTTATGTCTAAAAGTGTGTTCTTACGATATTAAGCTAGGTCTCATCAACGGGACTCAGCGTCCTGCCAGCACGGTTATGGACTGTCATGAAGAAATAGATATACCCTAATGCCATGAACAACACGAAAATGCCAAAGATGAAGGGGTTGAAATAAATCATCGTAACCAAGCAGACAAAGGCGGCCGCCAATGCAAACGCCGGAAAGTAAGGATAGAGCGGAGCCCGGAACGGACGGATCATTGAGGGTTCGGTACGGCGCAATTTGAACAGGCTTAACATACTGATGATATACATCAGGATCGCGCCAAATACAGACATCGTCACGATATTGGCGGTCAGTGTCAAGCCACCAATCTGAATCCACTCATCGCTAAAAATAGCAGCGATCCCGATCACGCCACCGGCCAAAATAGCGCGATGTGGAGTCTTGAAACGCGGGTGTACCTTGGCAAAGTAGGCGGGTAAGTAGGCGTCGCGGGACAAGGCGAAAATTTGGCGCGAATAACCCATGATGATGCCGTGAAACGAGGCCACCAAACCGAACAGGCCAAGCCATACCAGCATGTGCAGCCAACCGCTACTCTCACCGACAATCATCTTCATGGCCTGCGGCAATGGGTCGTTGATGTTGGCGAGCTGCGTCCAGTCCCCCGAGCCGCCAGCAAAAAACATCACACCCATCGCGAGCGCCACCAACGTCAGGATGCCTGCTATATAAGCAGTCGGGATCGAACGCCTGGGATCTTTGGCCTCTTCAGCGGCCATCGCCACGCCTTCGATCGCCAAGAAAAACCAGATGGCAAACGGTATGGCGGCAAACATCCCAGGAATCGAGGCTAGGCTGAAGCTGTCCTGACCAGACCAGCCTCCTCTGACAAAGTTTTCCATCGAGAATCCGGGCGCAACCACCCCCATGAACACCAACAATTCAAACATAGCAACCAACGTGATGACCAACCCGAAAGTGGCTGCAATCTGAACGCCAAGGATATTAAGAGTCATGAAAACGATGTAAGCACCCAATGCCACCATCTTGGGGTCCAGCCCAGAAAACTGCACGTTCAAGTAGGCGCCAATGGCCAGTGCAATCGCTGGCGGCGCAAATACGAACTCAATCAGTGTGGCGGCACCCGCTATATAACCACCGGTCGGGCCAAAGGCGCGCTTGCTGTATGCAAAGGGGCCGCCTGCTTGGGGAATGGCGGTGGTTAACTCTGTGAAGCTGAAGATGAAAGTGGTATACATGGCAGCGA
>JBIKOQ010000276.1:0-3446 GCA_044357955.1 Burkholderiaceae bacterium
CTTGAGCGTGAACCGCGCTGCCGATCATCGCTGAGGTTGCGAGAGTTACTGCAATTAAGCTCTTAACTAGTTTGCTACTTTTCATTGTCGTCTCCTTGGTTTATTGGGTATCGCTGATGCGACTACTGTTGGATCCTACATTTCACGCTAACTCTGCTAGACCACAGTCCAGTACGAGTATTCCTCTTTCTTTACTATGTGCTTGAAAATTGACGAGTCGAGCATGTCGCCGCCATATCGAAAATCTTAAGGTTTCTCCTGGATAAACTGGAGAGGTAAAACGGAGTGCTAAGCGCTTCAATGCGGCAGGTTCAAAATGACAACAGCTTTTCAATATCGCATGTGCCGCGTAACCAAAACTCCCTAGTCCATGGAAAATCGGTCTTTCAAATCCTGCCTGCTTAGCAACAACAGGATCTGCATGTAGTGGATTGGGATCGCCATTCAGTCTATATAGCAGTGCTCCCTGTGGGAGAATTGGTAAGTCAATTTCTGTGAGATTCGTTAAATTTTTTGGTATGTCAGAAAGACGCTCTGGTGCTTCATCGTGTATGCCGTCATTCACTGAAAATCCACCATCTGCTCTAAGGACTTCTATACGAGACGCAGTCGCAATATGTCGACCACCGTCGTCATAAATTTCTCTTTTCAAACCTGCAAGCGCTCCTTTTCCAACACCGCGGTCATGCAAATGCGTCACTTGATTATGTGCTTGCATCGTTGCACTCACAGGAAGCGTTTGATGAAAACTGACATCTTGTTGTGCATGCAAAACATGTTGCCAAGACACTTTTGTTTCGGGAATACGCCACCATGATCCAGGGCTTCCTATCACAGCAGCCATACTAGGAAGTACTTTTAAGGTTTTTTCATAGACGAATTGAAGTTCTCTGTCATCCATTGGATCAGCTCCCATGCCACACCCAAGCGCATACCGCATCACATCAATTTCTCCGTATTGATGTGTGATGGCACCAAATGACCAGTTACGCAAAGTGTTGTAGGTGATCATTGATATCCCTCTTAGGCTATGACGCCCTTTTTGCGTAATTCAGCGATGCGATCAGTGCTCAACCACTTCGATAATGCAAGGGTATTGTTTTCTGGGTTGATTTCCTTAGGCAAGCTTGGCAGGCTAGGTATGCTGTGGCTGAATCTAGGCGCCGGTGCTGGTTGAGTCACCCCATCAATGGTACAAAAACTATTTCTAGCCTTGATATGAGGATGTTCCATCGCTTCATCCCAAGAAAGAATGGGCGCAAAGCACGCATCACGACCTTCTAGTTTTTCACACCAGTATTGTCTCGGATGCAGAGAGAATTGATGAGCAAAGACTCTTTTTCCGTTATCCCAGTTCTGCGGAGCGAGATGATCACCGATTTCATCATGCTCTATTTCTAACAGGGAGAGCAATTCATCATAAAAACGTTTTTCTAATGCGGCAACGCTAATCCACTTTCCGTCTGAACATTCATAAACATTGTAAAAATGGGATCCTGAGTCTATTGGATTGGTTCCCCGTTGCGGGTTCCATATACCAGCCGCATGCATGCCAAGAAAAATAGTTTGAAGCGAGATAACACCATCCACCATCGCTGCATCAACGACTTGACCTACTCCGGTGGTACGTGCGTGGATGATAGCTGAGAGCATGCCAAAGGCGAGATACATCCCTCCACCGCCAAAGTCTCCAATCAGTGAGAGGGGAACGACAGGGGGCTCATTTTTCCTACCCAATGCATGGATTGCTCCAGTCATCGCAACATAGTTCAGATCGTGACCTGCAGAATGGGCGAGTGGTCCATCCTGCCCCCAGCCCGTGACACGTCCGTAGACCAATTTCGGATTACGTTCTAGGCATTGATTTGGTCCAAGGCCTAGGCGTTCCATGACACCCGGTCTAAAGCCCTCAATCAGAGCATCTGCATCTTCGATTAGATCCAGAACGAGCTCAATAGCGTGAGGATCTTTCAGATCGACGCCGATGACATCGCGGTTTCTTAAAAGTAAGTCATACTTTCTTGGTCGTTTCACACCTAAATCGACTGCAATCTTTCGATCTATTCGAATGACAGTCGCACCCATATCCGCCAGCATCATGGCTGTCATCGGCGCCGGACCTAAGCCGGCGATTTCAACGATCTTTAGTCCTTTTAGGGGACCATTGGGCAAAGGTGAAGTGCTCTGAGTTGACATGGTGTGTCCGTCTCCAATGTGGAGGCAAGCTAGTGCGATAATTTATCGATAAGGTCTTGTGAAAAGCCAAATTCACGCAGAATGCCAGCGGTGTGTTCTCCAAGCGTTGGTGGGGGCATACGCAATTGGCCAGGTGTTCTAGAGTACCGAGCGGGAATCGAAGGTGTGTGCATCTTTCCAGCCTTAGGATGTTCGAGAGTTTGAAAAAATTTTGTTTCAATTAAATATGGATCATTTCTCAGTTCGCTGAGCATTCGAGCAGATGCATGAGGAATTTTTGCGATTTTGAGGCGTTCTTTCCAAGTCTCGTTTGTTTGTTTAGCGAGCTCTTCGCCGATCAATCCATACAGTTCAGCGAATCTTTCTGATCTGACTGTCACGCTGTTAAATCTTGGGTCGCCTATTAGATCGAGGCGTTCAAACGCTTTAAAAAGATTTTCGTATTGTTGGTCTGTTGTCGCCATCAGGCATATATAGCCGTCAAGTGTTTTAAAGGGACGGCGTTCAGGCATAAGGGCGCGCGGATAACCTATTGTTCCATTGGGATCGTCTAGCTGTGCTGTCCACATATGCTCGATCATATTGAACGCAAGCATACTTTCGAACATGGGAACTTCAACGCATTGCCCGAGACCACTATGCTCTCTTTCAACCAAAGCCATACTAATATGCGTTGCTAAGACATGTCCGCAGAATTTGTCAGCGATCACAGTTGGAAAATATCTAGGTTCTCCATAAGCCAGCATATTGATCCCAGCAATGCCGCTTTCACCTTGAATGACATCGTCGTATGCAGGATCATTATGTTTGGGACCGTCTGAACGGTAGCCTGGGGCGCTTGCGTAAATGATTCTTGGGTTGCGTTGGCGAAGTGCATCGTAACCAACCCCAAGTCGTTTAGCGGAGTCTGGACGCATACTGTGTATGAAAACATCACATTTTTCCGCCATCTGCAGGAGTGCTTCAAGCGCTTCAGGCTGATGTAAATCTAAAACGATACTGCGTTTATTTCTATTCATTCCCAGAAAGAGTGCGGCCATTCCCTCGAACTGTCTGGGGCCGATATAGCGGTTTGCGTCGCCTTCAGGGGATTCCACTTTGATAATATCAGCACCCATATCTCCCATGATTTGGGTGGCGACGGGACCCAGGATGAACTGACTCATATCCAGCACGCGAATGCGTGAAAGAGGGCCGGAGGGAAGCTCTTTTTCAGTCATGATTAAGCGTCCTGGCGACACTTGACCATA
>JBIKOQ010000378.1:0-2735 GCA_044357955.1 Burkholderiaceae bacterium
GGCGAGAGACCCGCGATATGAGGGGTAATCACAACATCGTCCAGATCAATCAACGCGGGTGGCAGCAGAGGCTCACCCTCATACACATCAAGCGCGGCACCCGCGATCACTTTATGATTGATCGCTTCGACCAGTGCAGCCGTATCGACAAGGCTGCCCCGCGCCACATTGACCAATACGCCATCAGAACCCAACAAATCCAAAACTGTGCGATTGACGATATGGAAAGTCTCAGGACCTGCAGGGGCGCAGATCACTAGAAAGTCACACCATGTTGCCAACTCCTCGATGTTTGAGAAATAGGCATACCCAAATTCATCCTTACGCGTACGACTGTGATAGCCCACCTGCATATCAAAAGCGAGTGCACGCGTTGCGAGCTTTTGACCCACTGCACCCAAACCGAAAATACCTATTTTTCTTTTTGAGATATGCCTCGGTCTCGGCACCTCATCACGCCATAAACCTTTTCGAACTTCTCGATTGAGAAAAGGGAGTCGCCTGACCGTGGCGAAAAGCAGCATCAAGGTGTGATCCGCAACAACCTCCGCATTTGTTCCAGCGGTGTTGCAAGCGACGATCCCTCTTTTATGAGCGGCGGCAAGATCTACGCCTTCGTGGCCCACGCCCAAGGTGCTGATAAATTCGAGATTAGGCATGAGCGCCATTTCGGCATCTTTCAAACCAAAAGCACCGTTAGTCAGAACGAAATTGATGCGCGTTCCGTGTTCAAGCATCGTATGCGTCAAAAATGCTCGATCACCACCGTACTTTTCATAAGGTGTGTAGATCACATCAACATGTTCTGACAAAAGGGCGCGATGCTCCTCTGTCAAATAGACGAGCACTAAAAGAACAGACTTTTGATACATCACCACGCATCCTTAGAAACAGCAAAACGATCAAATGAATTATTCAGGTTTTTTGCCGAACTGAACGCCTGCCCATTCCTCAAAATGTCTGATTGGGAAAAGATTGTCTTTTGGCCCGTCACCTTGCGTCATGGCAAAAGCCAAGAACTGTCGCGCATTTTGATTGATGAACATCGGCGCACCAATTTTCTCTGCCTCATCCAGACACATTTTGATATCTTTGTGCAGTAACTCTGTTGTGAAACGTACAGTGAAGTTTCTGTCTAGGGCACCCTGTGGAATTCTTTCAAGCGTTGCAAAGGACCTACCGCTGGAAACATTTAGCACGTCCAACATCGTTTTAGAATCCAGGCCCGCTTTCACGCCGTAGACCAAAGCCTCGCAGCTCGCCAACATGCTTGTGGCATACAGGGTGTTGTTAATGATCTTCATCGTTTGTCCTAAGCTAGGATCCTCGCCAAGGAAGAAAATATTTTTGCCGATGACTTTCAAAATAGTCTCGGCTTTTTTAAAAGCCTCTGTATCTCCTGCGGCCATGACTGCCAATGTGCCGTGTTGGGCAGCAACAGTACCTCCACTGACTGGAGCGCTTACAAATGCGATTCCGCGCTGAGACAAAATATCATGTACTTCTTTTGTGACTGAGGGGCCTGTTGTAGAAAGATCAATCAACATTTTGACCGTTGAACCTGTCAAGACTTCCGCAGCTACAGACTTGACAGCGGCAGGCACTGGTAAACACAAATACACATCCGTGACGCGAGAAGCGAGATCAGAGACTCCGTCGGCGACTTCAGCACCAAGAGCCTTAAAGCGAGAAAGTACCTCTTTGTTCAAATCGAAAATCACAAGCTCGTGTCCGGCTGCCAGAATACGTGTCGCGAAATGTTGTCCGATATTACCTGCGCCAATTAAACCTACTTTCATGCCTATCTCCTTAAGATTTTTTATATGCACTTTTGTTTTATACAGATACTAATATATCAATTAAGCCGTTTGAAAGATCGTACCGAAGTCGCAGTGATCTTGCGCGAGCGAGGCAACAGCTGAAATAAAGGCACTCTTTTGTTCAGCACGATACACGGCGGCATATGAAGCAAGCGGCAAGACAGGCGTCACAGCAAGCACCTGAAGTGAGCCAGCATGAATCATCTGTTGCAGACATTTTTTAGGCAAATAGCTGACGCCCATGCCAGAAATCGTCAGTGCGATCAAGGTCACCAGGCTATTACTCAAGATCGTGTTTTCAGGCTGGATGCCGATGGACTGAAGCCACCTGTTGTAAAGCTGTCCCGTACCAGAACGATCATCCTGAGTAAGAAGCCTGTGCTTGGCAAGATCCTGCATACGCAAGCGGCGCCCAATCGTCACCAGACCTGGCTTGCACATCCAGACATTTTCCACAACGCCGACTTTTTTCACGACTAATCTTTGATCTTCGAAGGCTTGTGGAACAATCATCAAGTCGACCTCGTCCGTCAACAATTTGTCTTTCAACGCGAGACTCACATCCACATACGGCTCAATCACAACGCGCGGATAATGAGACTGAATCGCGCTGACTAAGCGAGGCAACCAGGTCATTGCGGTGAGTTCAGTGACGCCAATTCTGATGCGTCGCACCAAAATTTCTGGACGTTGAAACTCCTCGATGGCCGTGTCCCTTTGCTCCAACAACCGTTTAGCGACCAAAAACATCTCTTCGCCCTTTGGTGTCAATCTTGCTGAGCGTTGGGTCCGATCAAAGAGAGGCGTCTCGAACATTGCTTCTAATTCATGCACGCGTTTGGAAACCGCGGATTGCGTTGTGTGCAGGCGAGAAGCCGCTTGAGAAAAACCGCCCGCCTGAACAATCCAAAAGAG
>JBIKOQ010000278.1:0-3423 GCA_044357955.1 Burkholderiaceae bacterium
TGTTCACGCCGTATTGCGGTATCTCCGTTCAGACCCGAAATTTGCCGCCTTGCAACATAAAGAGTCTTGGTCTGATCTGCCTCCATTTCACCGTATGAAAGTACGTCTCAAAAAAGAGATTGTGACGATGGGGGTGCCCGGGATCAGTCCAACCATTATGGCAGGGACCTACGTTAAACCGCAGGATTGGAATGCGCTGATTTGTGATCCGTCCGTCGTGTTGATCGATACACGCAACGATTACGAGGTTGAGCTCGGAACCTTTGAGGGGGCGATTGATCCCAAGATTAAAACCTTCACTCAGCTCGTGCAGTGGGTAGATGAGGCTGAGGTCCTGGCAGAAAAAACAGGTAAAAAACCTAAGGTTGCCATGTTTTGCACAGGTGGCATTCGCTGTGAAAAATCCACTGCGCTGATGCGTGCCAAGGGTTTTGACGAGGTCTATCACCTCGAAGGCGGGATTCTCAAATACCTCGAGGAAATTCCTCCGGAGCAAAGCCAATGGAGGGGCGAGTGTTTTGTTTTTGACGATCGCGTGTCTGTCGATCATTCTCTCCAGCGTTCTGGACGTCAGCTCTGTCACAATTGTCGCGATCCTCTGCCTGACGGTGCGATGCAGTCCCCTGAGTTTGAAAAGGGGGTGAGTTGCCCACGCTGTTTTGCCAAAGGTGATGAGGAGCAAAAAAAACGCGCGCGTGAGCGCCAAAAACAGTACGAATTAGCTAAGGCGCGCCGTCAGCTACATATCGGCGCTAAGATATCAACAAATCAGTCATCATCACTACTAAGAGAAACTAATGAAAATTAAGCAAACATTTGCGGCCCTGACAAGTGCCGTGTTGCTCAGCAGTTTAGGTGTTGTGGCGTTGGCGCAAGAGTTTCCACCTGCTAAACCCGTGACTTTGTATGTGGGTTTCCCTCCAGGGGGTGCCAATGATATCGCCGCGCGCATCATTGGCAAGAAACTTTCAGAAAATATCGGACAAAAAATTGTGGTCGACAATAAACCGGGCGCGGGTGGCAATATCGTGACCTCGGTGGTTGCGAACGGTCCGGCCGATGGCTCGGTGATTTTGTTGGGTTCGATTGGTCCTTTGTCGATTGCTTCGCATTTGATGAAAATCCCTTATGACCCTGTTAAGGATTTAGCACCTCTTGCGATGGGCGGTAGCTTTCCAAATGTGTTGTTAGTGTCCCCAGAGTCCGGTATTAAATCGCTGAAAGACCTGGTGGATCGCGCTAAAAAAGAACCTGGCAAACTCTCTTACGCATCGACGGGTGCAGGCTCCGCCTCCCATCTCCAGGGAGAGTTGTTTAATCAACGTGCAGGCGTGGATATTGTGCACGTCCCATACAAGGGTGGCGGTGCGGCGACTGTTGATGTAATTGGTAATCGTGTGACGGTGTACTACTCGGCATTGCCTTCGGCAGCCCCTCATATTCGTTCGGGCAAGTTGATCCCGCTCGCATTAACAGGTGACAAACGTGTAGATATTTTTCCGAATATTCCAACGATCGCTGAGTCTGGATATCCAGGATTTGACGCGAGAAACTGGTATGCCTTCGTTGCCCCATCCAAGACACCACCCGCAATTTTAGATCGCTGGAACCAGGAAATCACTAAGGCGATCAATGATAAAGAAGTGACCGCTGCGTTGCATGCGCAAGGATTGACGCTTGATCCTGGCACTCGCGATGATTTGGCTAAATATATCGCGAAGGAATCCGCGACCTGGAGCAAAATTATTAAAGATCGCAATATCACGATTCAAAAATAATTTTTATCTTTGTTTTATCTATTCTGTAAGAAAATAAAAAAGGCGATGCATCGCCTTTTTTATTGTGTGTGGTCTTAGTTGAGGATCGATCAGTCTTCGAATTGACCAAAACGTACTGTCGTCGCACCCACTCTCACATTTGAGGTCGAGGGCATGACGAGGACCGTATTGTCGTAGGGAACGCGAATGGTATGTTCTCCATCCGTTGCCACGATGTCGCCTTTTTTAGGCACAACTTCCAAGCCTTTATAGTCTTTGTTGAAACTAAATCCCGTGGACTTGGCGACGACGGCTTCAGTGACGCGAACAATACGCTGCGTGGTGCAGAGAGGCAGACGTAAAGCAGGTTGAACGAAGGCGTCATCCACCATGTTGAATAGTCTTAAAAAGCGCAACAGGCTATCGTTTGCGACGTCAGCAGCAGACTTTTCCCAATGTTGACCACACTCGATCAAGATGCCAGTGCGTGGGTCATTGGGTTTTCCAAAACCTCCACGTTCAATCATCCTCAGACCAGCAGGATGTCCCGTATCGATCAACAGATACTCAGGAATGCCTAGGCGTTTTGACAGCGCAGCACTTTTTTCTCCACCCTGACCGGTCGCGCCACACACCATGATCGGTGCACAGGGCTCGGACATAGAATGAATATCGAGTAAATAGTCCGCAGCATCAACAAAAGGTTGCAGGACGCGGGCGCGACGTAGCTCGGCAGAGTCACGTGACCCGAACAAAATATCATCACCCCAGACGCGGTTAAAGTCCTCGTCGATATAACGACTTGCGCTTGGTTTTTCTGGATCCCAGCGGGCATAGGCAAGAACGTTGGCAAAGGCGATCGTCAGACGACCGACAAGAGGTTTGACTTGTTGGCGTAGAAACCAGTCCACGGCAATCGCGCCACAAAACTCGTTGCCGTGCGTCAGTGCTTGAACCATGACATGCGGGCCAGGTCGACCTGAATCAAAGCTCCACACATAGGGCACACCCGTGTTGCCGTTTTCCCATGCGCTGATGTCGGGCGCTTGGATTTCGATCGGGTAGGGTTGTTTCATTTTGTAACTTTTTGAAAGAGATTTGAAAGAGTTTTGAAGAGATTTAAATTAGTTGGGATCGTTGAGATGGCAGGCTGAGTGCCGGCCAGGACTGATTTCTCTCAGAATGGGTGCTTCGACGGAGCATCGCGGCATGGCCTTTGGGCAGCGGGGATGGAAATGACAGCCTGGCGGAGGGGCGAGAGGAGAGGGGATTTCACCTCTGATCGGCACAAAGGTACGATGCTTTCTGTCGATTCTGGGAATTTCCTCGAGCAGAGCCTGCGTGTAGGGATGATTCGGCGCGGCAAATAACTCCTCCGTCGGAGCGATTTCTGCGACGCGCCCGAGATACATCACGACGACACGGTTTGACAAATGTCTGACGACGCCCAGGTCGTGACTGATAAAAAGGTAGGTTAGACCCAACTCATCACGTAGATCCATGAATAAGTTGAGAACTTGCGCTTGAATTGAGACGTCAAGAGCCGCGACGGCTTCGTCACACACCAGAAACTCAGGTTTGACAGCCAAGGCACGGGCGATACCGATCCGGGCACGCTGCCCCCCTGAAAATTGATGCGGGTAGCGTTGCATGTAAGTCGGATCAA
>JBIKOQ010000277.1:0-3423 GCA_044357955.1 Burkholderiaceae bacterium
CGTTAGTTAAGGCGGGGGCCGATGTCATCGAACTCGGTATTCCTTTTTCAGACCCGATGGCCGATGGCCCTGTGATCCAGCGTGCTGCGGAGCATGCCATCGCCCAAGGCATTGGACTCAAGCACGTGTTGGGTATGGTGGCGGAGTTTCGCAAACAAGACCAAGTCACACCGATTGTGTTGATGGGTTATGCCAATCCGATCGAAAATATGGGTCAACAAGCATTTGCCGAACAGGCTGAAAAAGTAGGTGTCGATGGTTTGTTGACAGTGGATTACCCACCTGAAGAAATTGATGACTTTGTGGGCTTGCTCAACCAACACCATATCGCGCCGATTTTCTTGTTGGCGCCGACCTCTACCGAGACGCGTATTCGCGCTGTTGGCAAAATCGCGCGAGGTTATGTTTACTACGTCTCATTGAATGGCGTGACAGGTGCGGGTCACCTTGATACCGCGGATGTGGCGATGCGCCTCAAGGGAATTCGTCAGCATGTTGCTCTGCCAGTCGGTGTGGGTTTTGGTATCAGTGATGCAAAAAGTGCGCAGAGTATTAGTCTCGTGGCCGATGCAGTTGTGATTGGTAGCAAATTGATCGATACGATGACCAAAGCCGCTGCAGGTCTACCTGTAGCGCAACAATCTCAGGCCGCGATTGATGCGGGAGCGGGTTGGTTGGCGGGCATTCGCCAAGCTTTGGATGTGGCCAGATCTGCGGAGCAAGCGAAATGAGTTGGCTCGGCAAGCTCCTCCCGCCCCGCATCAACAAGGCTCCTGCGCAGGAAACCGTCAGCAAGCGTGTCCCAGAAGGGATTTGGGTAAAGTGTCCCTCTTGCGAATCGGTGCTCTATAACGAAGACCTTGCCGCTAATCTACATGTTTGTCCAAAGTGTGATCATCACATGCGTATCGGCGCGCGTGCGCGGATCGAATCACTGCTAGACATCGAAGGACGTGTGGAGATTGGTTCAAATACTCGCTCCTTGGACCCGCTCAAGTTCAAAGACTCACGCAAATATCCCGAGCGCATTCAAGAGGCTGTGCGCGAGACGGGCGAGACAGATGCGCTTGTGGTGGTGAGCGGCGCTATTCGCAGTGTTCCATGTGTGCTCGCTTGTTTTGAGTTTGAGTTTATGGGCGGGTCGATGGGTTCGGTCGTCGGTGAGCGTTTTGTACAGGGCGTACAAGCCGCGATCAAAAATAAAGTGTCCTTCATTTGTGTCGCGGCCTCAGGTGGTGCGCGTATGCAGGAGAGTCTGTTCTCCTTGATGCAAATGGCTAAAACCAATGCGATGCTGACTCGACTCGCAGAAGCTAAACTTCCTTTTATCAGTGTTCTGACGGATCCCACCATGGGTGGCGTTTCCGCAAGTTTTGCATTTATGGGCGATGTCGTGATTGGAGAACCCAAAGCCCTGATCGGCTTCGCGGGACCCCGCGTGATCGAACAGACTGTGCGTGAAAAGTTGCCAGAGGGTTTTCAGCGCTCGGAGTTCCTGCAACAAAAAGGTGCCATTGACATGGTGCTTGATCGTCGTCAGTTGCGAGAAGAGCTTGCACGCCTGATGGCAATCATGACCAATCAACCCGTGGACAGTGTGGCAGCCTAAAAACCGATTTGCTTGAATAAAAAAGCGGTGCCTCAACTAAGTTGAGGCACCGCTTTTAACTTTTCAGCGTGACTTGCGCTTTCGCGCAAGAGATGAGATTACCGAATCGTTTCTACTTGAACTAAAGGCTGATCGGAGACAACGGCCTTTGGCTTTGGTTCACGTCCGAGCTTGACAGGCACTAGGCGCTGGCTAGCCATCGCTTGCGCGACACGGGCAGGATCGGTTTCAACCCATTGCAATCCTGCTGTTTGCACAATCGCATGCAAAGTGGCTTGATCAACGCGCGGGGTCTGAGCCAAAGTCGGCGCCGTGGGCACCGGTGCGACCTGAATAGGTGCTGCAGTGGTTGCGACAGCAGCCTCAACGTGAGTTGGCGCAACAACAAGAGCTTCAGGAGCAGCAGCGATCGTTGCAACAGCAACTGGAGCAGATGCCACAGCAGCAGGTGCCACAGGAGCAGGTGCAACTGGAGCAGATGCAACTGGAGCAGGCGCCACAGGAGCAGATGCCACAGGAGCAGATGCCACAGCAGCAGATGCCACAGCAGCAGATGCAATAGGAGCAGGAGCGAGAGGTGCAGAAGGTGCAGCAGGCGTTACCGCTGAGGTAGAGCCGTGTTCGACATAGGCAACGGGTGCACCAGAAAGCGCATTGCTCGAGGTATGTTCAAAACCTTCTCTATCTGTCACATGGTCTTCGCGCCCATCGATACTTGAACCCTCGTCGGAGCCGCGACGACCGCGACGACTACGACGGCGACGACGCTTGCGCTCTGGATCACCTTGATCGATATCATCCTCAGCCAAACCTTGTGCATCCAAGCCCTGTTGCAGATTGGCTTGAGTGTCCGTCAACATATTGGCGGCAGGGGTTGGACGTGGCGCTTGAGGACGACGCTCGGCTAAAGGCGCATCATCGGTTTGAGCGGCGTTGGTGACTCCATCGATTTGATCCGCACGAACATCGCTACCATCCTCGCGACGCGTACGACCGCGGCCGCGACGGTTACGATTGCCGCGTGGGCTATCGTCGCCTGATTCACTTGCTTCGATCCGTGTTTGAGGCGCACGCTGAGCGAGCTCATCCTTGGGTGCGCGACGATTGTCGGGAGCGGTTGGAGCATCACCCGTTGCGGAACGTACTTCGCCGCGATTGTCGGGGCGACGGCCACGACCACCACGATTACCGCCACGACGGTCGCCTTGTGAGGAACGATTGCGCTCACGTGAGTCAGCAGGTTTGGGTGTTTCTTCCTTTTTGTCAGAGGAGGATCCGCCGCTGAGCCAGCTAAAGAAACGGGAGAACAAGCCAGGTTTTGTATCGGCTTCTGCTTTTTTAGCTGGAGTCGAAGAAACAGGTGCGGGTTGTGCCGGTGTGATGCCTTTGACTAAGGCTTCGGGTTTGGCTTTGATTTCTTGTTCTTTCGGGGCCCAGCTCATGTCCGTCGAGGGCGCATCTACTAAATCAAAGCTTGTCTTGAGATCCTCGAGGCGAGGATCATCATGACGCAAGCGCTCGATATGGTGATGCGGCGTCTCGAGATGGCGGTTAGGTATCAGGATCAAGTTGACCTTGAGGCGTGTCTCGATCTTGGTGATGTCAGAGCGTTTTTCATTGAGCAAGAAGGTCGCTACATCGACAGGGACCTGTGCGTGCACAGCGGCCGTGTTTTCCTTCATGGCTTCTTCTTGGAGCAGACGCAAGACTTGCAGCGCGCTGGACTCAGCGTCACGGATCACACCTGTACCGTTACAGCGTGGACAAGTAATGTGCGAACCTTCGTTGAGCGCGGGGCGCAGCCGCTGGCGCGA
>JBIKOQ010000279.1:0-3412 GCA_044357955.1 Burkholderiaceae bacterium
ACACCTGAAGAAATGGAGGAGATTGTGCGAACGGAATCTGCGAAATGGAAAAAAGTCATCGAGCAATCCAAAGCATCCACAAAAAAATAAATGATGAAGGAACACTAACCATGCGAATCCTCAACACATGCTTTAAAAAAATCATCCTTGCTGGACTGATCGTAACGTGCGCCGCTTCGGCTCAAGCCAAGTTCCCCGATAGACAAGTCACCATCGTTGTGCCCTATCCACCAGGCGGAGTCACAGATGTATACGGCCGCGCGATCGCTGCCGAACTTTCGAAACAATGGGGACAACCTGTTGTCGTCGATAACAAGCCTGGGGGTGGGACGATCATTGGCACTCAATTGGTTGCACGCGCGCCTGCCAATGGCTACACCATCCTGTTAACCAGCTATGGATTTACCTCCAACCCCGTGCTCAAAAAGTCTCTACCCTACGACCCAAAAGGACTCAGTCCTTTATTTTTACTTGGACGCTCAACCAGTCTTTTAGTCGTCAATCCAAAGGTACCCTTTAAAAACGTCAAAGAAATGATTGAGTTCGGCAAAAATAATCCCGGCGGTCTGATATTTGGCTCTTCGGGTAATGCCTCAAGCCCACATATCGCGGCAGAACTCTTTGCAGCCGAAGCAAAAGTTCGCATTACACACGTCCCTTATAAAGGAACCAGCCCAGCGATGAACGATTTACTGAGTGGTCAAATTATGGGGATTTTTGATGGTCCTTCTGCAATGCCTCGCGTCAACTCCGGCACATTAAATGCAATCGCGATTTCCTCTGAAAAAAGACACCCGTCTGCACCGAATGTCCCAACGTTTAAAGAGCTTGGTATTGATGTTGTTTTTGGAAGCTGGTTTGGATTCTTGATGCCTACGGGGACTCCCCTCTCTGTTCAAAATGAATTACTCAAGGGTATCGAAACCGCCATGAAAACGACGAATGTTTTGAATGCGATCAATCAAACAGGACTCTTCATCGAGGGGCTTAAAACGGATGCTTTTGGAAAGTTTCTTGCCAATGAAGAACAGCGACTTAGAAATCTCTTGAAAGTCGAAGGCGTCAGTATTTCGGTTGAATAAACCAACAACAAAAGGCATGAATTATGGATTTGCAAACACTTGAACTCGACATCACGAACGGTGTCGCGACCGTCACACTAAACCGTCCTCCGCACAATGCACAAAATGCACAGATGCGCAGCGAAATCATCCAGGTCTTCGATTATTTCAACGACAACCCAGAGGTCAAAGTCGCTGTCATTACAGGTAAAGGAAAAATTTTCTGCGCAGGAGCAGACCTAAACGAGCGACCTGGTCTAAATGAAAAACCAGGTGCCTATTGGCACCACAATCGCTTGGTCCGAGAAGCTGGCAATTCGATCATCGAATGCAGCAAACCCGTCATCGCAGCAGTGAACGGACCCGCGATGGGCGCGGGCTTCGGACTCATGACACAGTGTGATATTTGGGTAGCCTCTAACACCGCTGTGTTTTCAATGCCTGAAATCAATGTTGGTCTCGCAGGCGGCACAGCCATGCTGCAAAGTATTTTCGGCAAATCTCGTGCGCGTCGCATGTTTTTCACGGGTATGAAAATCGATGCCGATGAAATGTATCGACTCGGCCTGGTCGAAGCGAGCCTTCCCCCGGAAGAACTCATGCCCTATGTTATGGAAATCGCCAATGACATCGCCAGCAAAGCACCGATCGCACTGAGTTATGCCAAGCAAGCCGCGCAAGTGACGCTCGTCATGCCGCGCCGAGAGGGCTATCGCTTTGAGCAAAATATGACGGTCGCGCTTGGTAAAACAGAAGACACTAAAGAAGCATTGCTCGCATTTAAAGAAAAACGCAAGCCAGTCTACAAAGGTCGCTAATCGCACCGGGATATCAACAACAATGAACACAGATGTAAAAGCCGCGATTGACTACGACGCATTCAGAGCGGAGATTCATGCTTTTGTCAGTACGCAATGTCCGCCCGATATCAAACAAATCATGGCGCTCAATCGCAAGCTCTCGCGCGAGCCCTGGAGCCGCTGGCAAAAGATTCTGTTCGCTCGCGGCTGGGGCGCACCGAACTGGCCCGTCGAATATGGCGGCACAGGATGGAATCCCAGGCAACAAGCTATTTTTGGCGAGGTTCTTGCTGAAAATGACTGTCCACCCCAATATCATCATGGTTTGAGACACATTGGTCCCGTTCTGATCGAGTTTGGCTCAGAAAGCCAAAAGGCACGCTATCTGCCCCCAATCTTAGATGGGTCAGAGTGGTGGTGTCAGGGGTATTCAGAACCCAATGCGGGCTCTGACCTAGCTTCACTGAAGACCCATGCGCGCATAGAGGGCGATGTGTTCATCGTCAATGGACAGAAAACCTGGACCTCGCATGCCCAAGAGTCCGACCTGATGTACACGCTTGTCAGGACGTCAGATGAGACACGCAAACAAGAAGGTATCAGTCTACTGATTATTCCCGTCCGCTCAGCAGGCATTACGATCAGACCCATCCGAACGATCGACGGCTGGCATCATGTGAATGAAGTTTTTCTAGACAACGTCGAAGTTCCTTTGTCTGACTGTATTGGAGAAATCGGCGACGGATGGAAATACGGAAAATTTTTGCTGGCAAGGGAAAGACTAAACTCAGCCAATACCGCGCCTTTGTTTCAATACCTTAAACGCACACGTGCACTTATTAACGAGCGGTTTTTCAAGCCAGAACAGCTGCAGCGCAAACAAGCGCTTGAGTTTCGTCTCCTGAACGCCGAAGCTGAACTCAGGGCGCTTCAAGAGCTTGGCCTGGAAGCCATCGATGCCGTGATGAATAAAAAACCGATTCGTTTGCAGCCCTCCGTGCTTAAACTTAACAGCGCCGGGCTCTTCCAAACGATCACAGAAATCGGCATGGAAATCATGGGGCCAGAATATGCCGCTAGTATGCCCGCTGATGAACTGTCGGTCTTCGATGGTCATGCTGAAGCCGCGCTCTGGTTACAAAATTATTTCTATTCAAGAGTGCGCACTATTTATGGCGGTAGCAACGAAGTTCAAAAAAACATGATCGCCCGCGAAATTTTTGGACACTAACTCCCATGACGTTTACCGTAACACCCTTATTTGGTTCCGAATTTCAGGAGTCGGCTTCTCGCTTTGCCAAAGACGCAGAAATCGAGAGCAGCGGTCTGCTTAATGCGGATCAGAAACGGCAGTATCGCGACCAAAAGTGGAAGGAAATGATCGCGCTAGGTTGGTCCGCCTGCCTCATTCCTGAGGCTGATGGCGGACTCGATGGCTCCCTGCTTGATTTTTGCGCGCTTCTGGAGGGCACGGCAACGCATGCGCTACCACTGCCGCTGAGTTCAGGTATGGGTTTGCCAGCGATTCTGCTTGCACCTCTGAGCTTCAAA
>JBIKOQ010000280.1:0-3405 GCA_044357955.1 Burkholderiaceae bacterium
GGTTGGAAAATCACCACGATTGGTGACGATATTGCCTGGATCAAACCCGATGCCAAAGGCAATCTGCGCGCGATCAACCCTGAGGCAGGCTATTTTGGCGTCGCGCCCGGTACCAATGAGCAGTCCAACTTCAATTGCATGGCAACGCTCAAGCGTGACACGATTTTCACCAACGTCGCACTGACCGATGACGGTGATGTCTGGTGGGAAGGCATGACCAAGGTGCCACCTGCTCACTTAGTCGATTGGCAGGGTCGTGATTGGACGCCCGAGCAAGCAAAGGAAAAAGGCATCAAAGCCGCCCATCCTAATGCCCGCTTTACAGTTTCTGCCACGCAAAATCCCGTATTGGATTCTGAGTGGGACAATCCAGAAGGTGTCGTGATTGATGCGTTCATCTTCGGTGGCCGCCGTTCTACCACGGTTCCCTTGGTCACAGAGGCACGTGACTGGGCTGAAGGCGTTTACATGGCTGCGACCATGGGTTCTGAGACTACGGCCGCTGCGGTTGGCCAGCAAGGCGTCGTACGCCGTGATCCTTTCGCGATGTTGCCTTTCTGTGGCTACAACATGGCTGAGTATTTTGAGCATTGGTTGTCACTAGGTAGCTTTTTGCAAACCTCGGGCGCCAAGTTGCCCAAGATTTTCTGCGTGAATTGGTTCCGTACGGATGAAAATGGTAAGTTTGTTTGGCCGGGCTTTAGTGAAAATACGCGTGTCCTAAAGTGGATGTTAGGTCGTATCGAAGGCCAAGCGCAGGGCAGCGAACACGCTTTTGGCATTACCCCACAGTTTGCGGATATTGACTGGGTAGGGATGGATTTTTCCCAGGAAAAGTTCAACACGATCACCTCGATTGATGTGGTCGCCTGGCAACAAGAGTTCAAGCTCCACGACGAGCTGTTTGAAAAGCTCTCCTTTGGTTTGCCTGAGCATCTGCTCAAAATCAAAGCGAGTTTCGAAGCGCGGCTTGGCAAGTAAATCGCTCTTAAATGAGCTGAAATATAAAAAGGCCCGAATCATTCGGGCCTTTTTTTTAGGTCATGACAAGCAAGACCTCCGTGTTTCAGCGCGTCAGGTACCGGCTCTTTCGAGCATTGCATGCAACAACACGTTACAACCCGCCTCAAGGTGCTCAGGCTTCGCATCCTCGATTTCGTTGTGACTGATGCCATCCTTGCACGGGACAAAAATCATCGCAGTGGGCGCAACGCGTGCCAGATACACGGCATCATGGCCCGCACCACTGACCACATTCATTTCTGATAAGCCGATCTTCTGAGCGCCATTGCGCACAGCATTGACGAGCTCTTTAGCAAAGGCCTGAGGCGGAAAATAGACCACTTGTTTGATATCGATGGTGACCTTGCCTTTTGTTGCGATCTCTTTTGCTTTGGTATGAAGATTTTCAACCATGCGCGTCAACGTCTCATCGCTGTCCGCACGAAAATCAACAGACATTTTGACGGTGCCAGGGATGACGTTGCGCGAGTTGGGGTAGTTGTCCAACATGCCAACGGTGCCGCGCGCGTTCGGCGCATGATCCAGCGCCGTTTGGTTGATTAACTGAATCATGTGCGAAGCGGCGAGCAGGGCGTCTTGACGTAACGCCATGGGGGTGGGGCCCGCATGGGCTTCGGAGCCGGTGATGACGACGTCAAACCAACGCTGTCCCAGTGCCCCCGTGACGACACCAATCGTGATGTCATGCGCCTCAAGAACGGGCCCTTGCTCGATATGTGATTCAAAATAGGCACCGATTTTCTTAGGATCGATTTTGTCCTTACCATCGTAGCCGATTGACTTAAGGGCTTCGCCAACTGAAATACCATCGCGGTCTTTTTGCGCAAGGATAAAGTCTGTTTCGAATTCCCCGATAAAGGCACCCGAACCCATCATCACAGGGACAAAGCGAGAGCCTTCCTCATTGGTCCAGACGACGACCTCTAGAGGTGCTTCGGTCTCAATGCCAGCATCATTTAACGTGTGAAACACCTCGATTCCAGCCAGCACACCGTAATTACCATCAAATTTGCCACCGGTCGGCTGGGTATCAATGTGGCTGCCAGTCATCACGGCTGGCAAGTCGTTGTTTCGACCTGCTCGGCGTGCAAAAATATTACCAACCGCGTCAATCCGGATGGTGCAGCCTGCGGCCTTGGCCTGGGCCACAAAGTAGTCTCTTCCTTGGCGATCGAGGTCTGTCAAGGCGAGTCTGCAGACACCGCCTTTTTTGGTTGCTCCTATATTGGCGAGCTCCATTAGGGATTGCCAAAGGCGCTCCCCGTTGACGCGTAAATCAGTCAGAGGGGCGAGGGTCGTGACAGACATAATCTAACTCCATGAAATTTTCGTGAATCTTGTGGCGATTAAGCGACTGTGAAAGCAAACAGATTGATTGCGCTTACGTAAAGAACTAGGTTAAATGATGCCATGCGATCGCGCAACGCGTGATCGTATTTAAATTGGATAAGGTTAAAAGATGAAACTTGATGCGATTTCGCACCGCCACCGCAATACCAAGATTGTCGCTACGTTAGGTCCTGCCAGCAGTGATCCGGCAATGATTCGCCAGCTTTTTGAGGCAGGCGTGGATGTTTTTCGTCTTAATTTCAGTCATGGCACCCATGCCGACCACAAATTGCGCTTTGACGCTATTCGTCAGATTGAGTCCGATGTAGGCCGCCCTGTCGGGATTTTGATGGACTTGCAAGGTCCGAAGTTACGCCTTGGCAAGATCGTTGATGGCAAATTAGCCCTGACAACGGGACAAAAGATTCGCTTGGATCTGGATCCGACGCCTGGCGATATCAACCGAGTGCCGCTATTACATCCCGAAATTTTTGCCGCTATTCGTCAGGGAGACGATTTGTTGATTGATGACGGCAAGGTCAGGTTGCGCGTTTTGCATGCCACACCTGAGTATGCGGATGTTCAGGCCTTGAATGCGGGTGTGATTTCGGATCGCAAAGGGGTGAACGTCCCAGGCGCGATTTTGCCCATGTCGGCCCTCACGACCAAAGATCGTGAGGATCTTGCTTTCGGACTGAGCATAGGCGTGGATTGGATTGCCTTGTCGTTCGTGCAGCGCCCCGAAGATATTATCGAACTACGAGAGATCGTGGGTAATCGGGCCTGGATTATGGCCAAGCTTGAAAAGCCCTCGGCGATTGATTCCCTTGAGGCAATCGTGGCGAATTCTGATGGCGTGATGGTCGCACGTGGAGATTTGGGTGTCGAGTTACCGCCCGAAGAGGTCCCTGTGCTGCAAAAAAGAATTGTGCGTGCCTGCCGCGAAGCTGGGAAACCTGTGATTGTCGCGACACAGATGCTTGAGTCCATGATTACCTCTCCGGTACCCACACGTGCTGAGGTGAGTGACGTGGCGACGGCGGTCTATGATGG
>JBIKOQ010000281.1:0-3401 GCA_044357955.1 Burkholderiaceae bacterium
TACACGGATTTGCAATCCGCTGCATAACCACTCTGCCATTGCGCCAACACGAAGCTTTACGCAGCCGCTGATCATACTACAAAAGCGCTTTTTAATAGACGCCACAACAAACTATACTCGCACTCAAGCCTGCTGCTTGTGGCCGCGTGATGCAAATGCATGGCGCTTCCTGCGCATCGGTTCTACTAACGGTTCCATTGTTCATTTAATCATTTGGAGACATCCATGAAAACAATCATTAAGCGTCGGATACTGATGCAAGTAGGTGCATGCGCCTTGGCTTTGTCCGCAACAGGTGCCTTCGCCCAGGCGACCGATTGGCCCGCTAAACCCGTGACCTTGGTGGTGCCATTCCCACCAGGCGGCGGTACGGACGCCTTTGCGCGCCCCTTGTCAGCCGTGTTGAGCAAGTCGCTTGGCAAACAAGTGATCATCGACAACCGCGGTGGCGCAGGTGGTACCCTCGGTGCAGGCATTGCGGCGAAAGCGGCACCTGACGGTTACACACTCTTAGTGGGTGCTGTACATCACTCAATCGCGCCATCGATGTACCCCAAGCTTGACTACGATCTCCAAAAAGATTTTGTGCCGATCGCGGTCGTCGCGCGCGTGCCACAAGTGCTAGTCGTCAATCCCCAAAAAGTGCCGGGCGACTTTAAGGCCTTTATGAATCAACTCAACGCCAATCCAGGCAAGATGAACTATGGCTCGGCGGGTAGTGGTACTTCTCACCACCTCGCAGGCGAGTTGTTCAAAATCCAGTCCAACACCAATATTGCCCACATTCCCTATCGTGGCGCAGGCCCGGCTTTGCAGGGTTTGATAGCAGGTGATGTCGATATGATGTTTGACGGTTTAGGTTCTTCGTCTGCGCATATCAAGTCTGGCCGAATCAAGCCTTTGATGGTGGCGGGCGCCTCACGCAATCCTGCGATTCCTGATGTACCAAGCGCAACCGAACTCGGTTTTCCTAATTACGCCGTCAGCACGTGGTACGCGATCTGGGCGCCCAAGAACACTCCACCTGCTGTACAAGCCAAGCTGATTGATGAAATCAAAAAGGCGTCAAAAGACGACACGATTGTTAAGGTTTGGGCAACAAATGGCGCTGAGTTCCCGGATCTGACGGGTGCACAGTTTGGAAAGTTTGTTGATGGTGAGATTAAACTCTGGGCGGATGTCGTCAAAAAATCTGGTGCGAAGCTTGACTGATCCGTGCAACAAAGAAAAAAGCCTGACGCAAGTAAATTGTGTCAGGCTTTTTTTGCCGAATTTGGAGCGGGAGACGAGGCTCGAACTCGCGACCTCAACCTTGGCAAGGTTGCGCTCTACCAACTGAGCTACTCCCGCTTGGTCTTCACAAAAAACGTTGTTTTGTGCGAAGACCAAAACTATATCACAACTACCCGCCTGCATGTCAAATCCACCCCTTCCTCCTTTTGATGTCATGCCTTCTCTGCAAGGCATGACATTGACCCGGTTCAACACGCTAGGCTTGACCTGCGAGGCAAAGCAGGTGCTGACCCTCACCTCTCAAGCCCAATTGCCCGAGGTCACAGCACGTGCACGCGAAGCTGGCGGTATCTTGGTGCTAGGGGGAGGCAGCAACGTTGTATTGCCTGCGGAGCTCGATCGTCTTGTGCTGCGGGTGGCGCTCAAAGGAATCTCGCCCGTCGAGTCGTCAGACCAGACGGCATGGCGGATCGATGTCGCTGCTGGCGAAAACTGGCACGATTGGGTTGAGATCGCGACGAAAAACGGTTGGTTTGGTCTCGAAAACTTGGCGCTCATCCCAGGCACCGTTGGCGCGGCACCTGTGCAAAATATTGGCGCCTATGGTGTCGAGCTCCAAGATCGTATTGAGTCGGTCACTGCTTGGCATATTCCTGAGGGCAGACTCGTGACCCTTTCCAAGGACGCCTGTGGTTTCGCCTACCGGGATAGTATTTTTAAGCGCGATGTGCTCGGGACATGGTTGATTGTGTCGGTCCGCTTTTTACTGCCCAAAAAATGGGTACCCGTCTTGAGCTATCCAGATTTGAAAAGCCACGCTGTGCTTTCTCGTCTAGAACCTGCCCACATCAAGGCCGATCAGATTTTGCAGGCCGTGTGTGAGATCAGACGCGCCAAGTTACCGGATCCGGCAGTCTTGGGCAATGCGGGTAGCTTCTTTAAAAATCCCGTTGTTTCCGAAACCCAATACCTGCTGCTCAAGGCACAATTTCCAGCGCTGATGGCCTATCCGCAGTCGGATCAGACATTCAAGCTCTCCGCGGGTTGGCTCATTGAGCGCTGCGGCTGGAAAGGCAAGCGCTTAGGTGCAGTGGGTGTGCATGATCGCCAAGCGCTCGTACTGGTCAATTATGGGGGTGCCCAGGCCTCAGCCCTGATGGCGTTGGCGCAAGAGGTAAGCGCCAGCGTAAAGGCCCAGTTTGGGGTCGACCTTGAAATCGAGCCGGTCGTGGTGTCCAGCAGCGTATAAGCAAACCCCTAAGGAAGGGCTTAGCAGTTAAAGGCCAAGCACGGTCTGCATGTCGAACAGGCCGTTGCGTTGACCCTCTAGGAAACGGGCCGCGCGCAAACTCCCTTCGGCATAGCCAGCACGGCTGCTAGAACGGTGTGAAATCTCGATGCGCTCACCCGTCCCGCAGAAAAAGACAGTGTGATCACCCACAATATCGCCACCCCGTACAACGGAGAAACCAATTTCACCTGTTTGACGTGGTCCTGTATGCCCATGGCGGGTCCAGGTTGCGATATCGTCAAGGGATTTGCCCCAGGCTTGGGCAATCGTTTCACCCATTTTGAGCGCGGTCCCCGAAGGGGCGTCCACTTTGTGACGGTGGTGTGCCTCAAAGACCTCGACGTCATAGCCAGAGTTTAGGATACGGGCAGCCATGTCGAGTAGTTTTAGCGTGGCATTGACACCCACACTCATGTTGGGTGCGAACACAATCCCGATGCTTTCGGCGGCCTGCTTGATGGCGGCTTTGCCTGCCTCATCAAACCCTGTCGTACCAATCACCATATTGACTGAGTGCTCAACGCACGCGGCCAGATGCTGGAGAGACCCTTCGGGCCGCGTGAAATCAATCAGACAGTCGGCACCTTTAATTGCCGAAAGCTGATCAGTGATTAGCACACCGCTTGGTTTGCCCAGAAAAGCGCAGGCATCCTGGCCTAGCATGGGGGCGCCTGCGATATCGAGGGCGACCGTCAGTTGTAAATCAGTGGATTGGGAGACTGCTTCGATCAGCATTTTACCCATACGACCACTTGCGCCGGCAATGGCAATTCTCATCATGAACTCTTTTGTTGGTAGTGGTTAGTTCAAAGGGGCAGGGGCATCATCCGGCGCACCAGGGAGTGCAGCAGGGTCAGCAATGGAAGTGTCTCCCAAG
>JBIKOQ010000282.1:0-3384 GCA_044357955.1 Burkholderiaceae bacterium
ACGGATTGGACCCCATCTCCCCAGTCTGACCCAGACCTGGTAGCACAAAAGGATTATTAGGATTCGTTGTCATCAAGAGCCCAATGTGAGGGAGAACCCTGTCATATTACTCGCATCCTGACACATCGGACAGGCTTGACGCAGTCGGATTAATTTTAGGTTTTCTTTGGAAGTCCAATCGATATTCTGGGACAATACGAAGATGCAAAGTTTCATTACCCTCCCCGAAATAGAAGCCGCCATCAACTTTTGGCGACAACGCAGCCCTTCTGTAGGTGAAGAGCTGCGGCTCTGCCAAGAGGCTTCAAGCCTCGCGACGCCCTACGCCTTGATGATTATCGAGAGGCGAACCCAACTCGAGGTCTCGCAGCTCTCCGACAAAGCCCAAAACGCGCTGCTTGCCTGGCACACCTCTCTCTCGGGACAGCCAAAAAAGACTTAGCGCAAGAGCGCCTCGATGTCATGCGCCACCGCCGCTGCCCCAACCGTGCTGTTGAGCATCGCGCGCGCATCGCCTTTTTTATCGAGCAAGTAAAACGATGAGCTGTGGTCCATCGAGTAAGACCCTTTGGGGCCAGCGGCCTTAGCGTAATAGGCTTTAAAGGACCCCGCCGCTACCTTGATCTGTTCGGGCGATCCTGTCAACCCAAGAAACCGTGGATCAAAACCAGTGATGTAGGCACTCAGGACATCTGGCGTATCACGTTCGGGATCCACAGAAATCATCAATACTTGTACCTGTGAGGCGCGATCGCCCAACAGCTTCATCACCTGGGTCAGTTCAGCCAACGCTGTTGGGCAGACGTCTGGACACTGCGCAAAACCAAAAAATACCAAGGTGACTTTGCCTTGAAAGCTCGCAGGCGTATAGGTTTTGCCATCCATGCCGACCAACGTCCAGTTCTGGCCAAGTTTGGTTCCGGTGATATCACTGCCTTTGAATTTGACCCCTGCGCTATCACCGCACGCCGTCAGCAACCACAAGCACAAGGCAAACAGAGCGACTCTCATTTAGCGCGCGACCACGATCAGCCAGTGGTCGACGAGCAAGGCGGCAAACAACAGGGAAAGATACAAAATCGAAAACCGAAAGAGCTTGCGGGATAACTCGTCGCTGTAGTGACGATAGAGTTTCCATGAGTACCAAACAAACATTGCACCTAGCACCATGGCACATAAAAAATAAAGCCAGCCGCTCATTCCGATCACAAAGGGCAAAGCCGTCGTCGCCATCAATGCAATGCTGTAGAGCAAAATATGTAGCCGCGTAAACTGCTGACCATGCGTCACTGGCAACATGGGCAGACCGGAGTTTTCGTAATCACGCGTCCTGTATAACGCGAGCGCCCAAAAGTGCGGAGGCGTCCAGATAAAAATAATCAGCACGAGTAACCACGCTTCGGCAGGCACGGCATCTGCGATAGCCGCCCAGCCTAGGGCGGGAGGCATTGCACCCGACAAACCACCGATCACAATGTTCTGCGGCGTACGCGGCTTGAGGATGACGGTGTAAATGACGGCATATCCGACAAAAGTCGCAAAGGTCAGCCACATCGTGAGTGGATTGACCCAGCGGTAGAGCACAAACATTCCGATCCCGCCTAAGGCGCCCGAAAAAAGCATCACCTGCGCAGATGAAATCGACCCCGTCGCTGTCGCACGGCGAGCAGTCCGCAACATCCGTGCATCAACCCGTTGCTCAATCAGACAATTGACGGCAAAAGCGGCTGCCGCCAACAACCAGATACCAATGGTGCCGGCAATCACTTTTTGCATATCGGGCAAGGTCGGTGTTGCCAAAAACATGCCGATCACAGCGCAAAAAACGGCGAGCTGCGTCACGCGCGGTTTCGTCAGCACGAGATACTGTCGCAAAAGGCTCGGGGATGTAGCAGTCAAACTAGACATGGTTACTATTTAAAGGAAACGTGCACCATTGTAATGGCAAGCTTGCCTAACCGGCCGGCATCGATTCGCCCGCCAATCTACCTAACGAACTCAGTCTGCATCGTCGCAGAGGATCGGGCGGTATGTCCGAGTCGAAATAACAGCGTTACCGTCGCCAACACCAAACCCGCCGCTCCACCATTATGCAAAACAGCGATCAGCAAGGGCCACTGGAAGAAAATCGTTGTCAAACCGGTAAATAGCTGTGCAATCAACAACAATAAAACAAGCTGCGAAGGACCCTTGAGCCCAGGATCAGACATCAGCCTCCAGCTCAATAGACCCATAAATGCAAAAATCACAAAGGCAAAGTTGCGATGCACCCAGTGAATACCCGTCAACGCAGTTTGAGAAATCATTTCTCCACCGGGCATTTCTCCCAAGCCGCGTACCAGCGAAAACCCACTCTTCAGATCCATGGGGGGATACCAGCTGCCATTGCATTTAGGGAAGTCCATACAAGCCAGGGCTGCGTAGTTAGTACTCACCCACCCGCCCAGCGCAATCTGCACGAACAATAATGCAAGACCTGCGGCAATCCAGGGTTTGAAGCGCAGCGATGTTGGATTGATGGCCGGGTAAGGACGCTCACGCGCCGCCAGCCAGGTCATGAGCGCCAAAAGCGACACACCTCCCAATAGGTGCGCTGTCACGATTAGGGGCATAAGCTTCATTGTCACGGTCCATGCGCCGAACGCACCCTGCAAGCACACCGCAGCTAGGGTGAAAATCGCCAGCTTAGGCGAATACTCAAACTTTTCTCGGTGACGCCACGCCATCCAAGAAATCATAATAATCAGAAAACCGAGTAACGCGCCCACATAGCGATGGATCATTTCAATCCACGCCTTCGGTAAAGTCACCGGTCCGTCAGGCATGACTTGCACAGCTTGTCTAATGGACTCAATGGCGCCAATCGGCGTCACACTGCCATAACAGCCGGGCCAGTCTGGGCACCCTAGTCCCGAGTCAGTCAAGCGCACAAACGCGCCAAACATGATGAGATCCAATGTCAAAAACCATGTCAAAAAAACGATCTTTCGATATCGGCTTCTGGGCATTGCAACCTGCTTCATTTATCCAATCCTCGAGTTTTGGATGAGCTTACGAATATCCTTACGGAACATTTCTGGATCCGCCACAGCTGGGTATTGCAACATCAAATTCCCTAAGGGGTCGATCACCCAGATCGGTGTCGAGAGGCCTTGACGGGCCTGCTCAGGCGTCACCGATCCAGCCGCGCCACCCAACAAGAACTGTTGGAGCACGACAGGGTTGACGCGAACCATGACAGCCCCCTTGTATGCCTCGAGCACTTTTTCTGGGACGGGTGCGTCATCGGTAATAAACCATACGCGCGCCAGACGCTCTACATGCTTGCCTTGACTCGCATGGGTATTTCTTATGATGTAGAGCTTTCGCGCGCATGCTTCAGGA
>JBIKOQ010000283.1:0-3380 GCA_044357955.1 Burkholderiaceae bacterium
TGTCGGAGATGACCCGAGTGCTGCGCCCTGGAGGCAAACTCTTGGTATTGGAGTTTTCGCGCATCGCCAAACCCCTTGCGCCTGCCTATGATTGGTATTCCTTTAATGTCCTGCCGTGGTTGGGGAGCAAAGTAGCGGGGGATGCGGAGAGTTATCGTTATTTGGCCGAATCCATTCGTATGCATCCCGATCAAGAAACGCTTAAGAGTATGCTCGAGCACGCGGGGCTCTCAAGGGTGCAGTATTTCAATCTATCGGCGGGTCTGACGGCCTTGCACGAAGGGGTCAAGCTAGGCTGATCGCCAAGAATGAACTTTTGAACACTTGTCGTATCTATATGCATATATTTGTTCAGCTTTTAGTCAGATTCAGGTAATATTCAGCTTATATTCAGCTTTGATGTACTGTTTTTTTATTTTTATTGACAGGCGATCTTCGCCCAGGAGCACTCAATGTCACGTCCTTTGATTCGTTTCTTTGCTGCAGCGTTGGTCGCTGTGAGCGGATTGGCCCTCACCGCCGTGGCCTTCGATGCCGAAGCCGCCCGTGCTGGCAAGGGTAGCAACGCTGGCCGTCAGTCCTCGAATGTCACGAGTCAAAAGGCTGCCCAGCCTGCTGCCGCGACAAGCAACACGACACAGCGTAGTGCCGCTGCAGCCCCTGCCGCCGGTGCAGCTGGAGCGGCAGCCGCATCTGGCGCCTCCCGTTGGCTGGGTCCTTTGGCTGGCATTGCCGCCGGTCTGGGTATCGCAGCGCTCTTGTCACACTTAGGTTTGGGCGGAGCTTTCGCTGACTTCCTCGTGCTGGCATTGATTGCTGGCGTTGTGGTTTTTGGCGTGATGTTCATCATGCGCAGAATGCGTGGCCCTCAGCCTGCTGCTGAAGGTGCAGGCGCGGGTGCAGGTGGAATGTCAAATCAAAATAACAACGCCATGTGGCGCGAAACGAGTGAGCCCGCGGCGCAGGCACCCGTATCCTTACCATCCTCCGCAACGGGCTCGATGTCAGCAGCGGGTTTTGGTTCTGATGCGCCTGCACCCGATCAAAACTGGTTTATTCCTGTCGACTTCGACACACAGCGTTTCTTGAGCGAAGCCAAAAAGCAGTTCGTTTCGATCCAAAAAGTCTGGGACAGTGGCAACATCGCAGAAATGCGTACTTTCCTGACGGACGATCTGATGAAAGAGCTGCAGGCTCAACTGAGCGATCGTATTGAGGAAAACCACACTGAAGTGGTCCTGCTTAATGCTGAGCTGCTTGGAATTGAAAAGGTCAGTGATGGCCATCTGGCGAGCGTACGTTTCTCGGGCATGCTCAGAGAGCAAGCGGGTGCCGAGGCGTTCCGTTTCGAAGAAGTCTGGAATCTGTTCAAGCCCGAGCAAGGCGGTTGGTTGCTTGCGGGTATTCAGCAGGTACCCGTCAGCCAAGCGAGCTGATTCCCTAGCTGCATGATGTATATCAGTTAAAACGCCCGCTTTTGCGGGCGTTTTGTTTGGGCTGAAACGCCACACCCGTTAAAATGGTGGATTATGCCGAAAATGCATGTCACGACAGTGCTAGGCGCTGCGTCACAGAGGCTTGGTTTGTCACTCTAAGGTGAATCGTATTTCCACCACTTTTTTCGGTTTCGCACCTGTGCATCCCGCGCAGGCGATGGCTCTAGCGCTCAATACGCTGACTCAGCAGCAGGTCTGGGCGGCGCAGCGCCTATCGCAACACGCCGGTAAAACCGTGCGGATCGCTGTAGCGGGCTTTCAGCTCAATTGGCGTATCGATTCCAATGGCAAGCTGGCGCATGACCCAGAGTCGGTGACGCCTGACGTCACCCTTGAGATCTTGTTGGACAAGTTGAGCCCTTTTGCTTTTGCTGATCAGGCGCGACGTCCTGATATCGCCGAATATGTTCATGTCTCTGGACAGGCGGCATTGGCGCAAGTGATGTCGGAGTTAGCCCGAGATTGTCGTCCCGACCCCGAGGATGCGCTGTCGCAATGGCTTGGTGATGTGCCGGCGCGCCGCGTCGTGCAAGGTGTGCGGCAGGCGCTGAGCGCCGTTCAAACTCTCGGGTCGAGTCTGACACAAAATGTCGCTGAATATTTATCCGAGGAAACGGACGCGTTGGCGGGGCAGCCTGCAATGCTCACACAGCGTGCGATACAGTCGCAGTTACTGGCATCATTGGAGCGACTCGAGCATCGACAACTGCGCCTGCAGAGCAATATCCAAAAGATTGAGCGTTCATTCGGGGTGAAACCATGATGTCCTTGCCGCGCTTGACGCGGATTATCGTCGTCGCTTTGCGATACCGTCTGGATGAATTGGTTTTGTCCGGCATTGACCACCCTATCGCTGTGCGTTTGCTCTGGTTAGTCAGACTCGGGTCTCAGCCAAAGATGCCGCGCGGACTCAGGCTGCGTCTTGCACTGGAGTCCTTGGGGCCTATTTTCGTCAAATTTGGTCAGGTATTGTCGACGCGGCGCGATTTGATCCCGACAGATGTTGCGGATGAGCTCACACTGTTACAAGATCGCGTCGCGCCCTTTCCCTCTGACGAGGCCGCGGCGATGATCGAGGCGGCGCTTGGCGCACCGACGTCTACGTTGTTTGCGCAGTTTGATAAAGATCCGGTCGCTTCCGCCTCGATCGCGCAAGTGCACTTCGCAGTCTTGCACGATGGCAGGTCTGTCGCGGTCAAAGTGCTTAGGCCAGGTATGTTGGAGGTGATCGATAAAGATCTCTCCTTGATGCGGGTATTGGCAGGACTCATTGAGCGGCTCGCGCCCGATGGCCGGCGACTCAAGCCGCGCGAGGTGGTTGGCGAGTTTGATAAGCATCTGCACGATGAGTTGGATTTGCTCAGAGAAGCGGCAAATTGCAGTCAGTTACGTAGGAATTTTTCTAACGAGGGTTCGCGATCTTATTTGTTGTGGGTTCCCGAGGTGATGTGGGACTATTGTGCGACGAATGTCTTTACGATGGAGCGCATGTACGGCGTTCCGGTTAGCCAGATAGAAAAGTTGCGCACGCTTGGGGTGGATATCCCCAAGCTCGCACAAACAGGCGTTGAGATCTTTTTTACTCAGGTCTTTGACGACGGTTTCTTTCATGCTGATATGCACCCAGGCAATATCTATGTGTCGGACCGTCCCGAGACGCTTGGTCGCTATATTGCTTTAGATTTCGGTATTGTCGGTTCGTTGTCCGAGTTCGACAAGAACTACCTGGCGCAAAACTTTTTAGCCTTTTTTCAGCGCGACTATCGTAGAGTGGCTCGCCTGCACATTGAATCAGGTTGGGTACCGCCTACCACCCGCGAAGAGGAGCTCGAAGGCGCCGTTCGGGCCGTCTGCGAACCCTATTTTGATCGACCGTTGGCTGAA
>JBIKOQ010000284.1:0-3372 GCA_044357955.1 Burkholderiaceae bacterium
ACATAAAGCCCGGGAGATCGCAGATGTTGATGTCCTCTGCATGCAGGAGATCAGTGTCAACTACAACGCCTTGACGGGGGAGACCCCTGCGGACCAAGTGGCACGCGTACGCGCGCTGCTGCCTGGCTATGAGGTGTTCTTTGGTCCGGCAATCGATGAGTTATCCTCCTGCGGAACCTATCGGCAGCAGTTTGGAAATTTGATTGCTTCCCGTCTCCCTGTGCGCTTGGTAGAGCACATATTGTTGCCGGATCCGACTTCTGAAGGCATTAAAAATACGCCAAGTATGCGACGCGTCTGTGTCGTCTGTACGGTAGAGGCGCCGTGGGGTCCGGTACGCGTCATGACCTCGCACCTCGAGTATTACAACGCGCCGGCGCGTCTCGCTCAGGTGAGTGCGCTGCGTGAGATTCATCTTCACGCGTGCGCACGGGCTGCTCGACCGCCAGAAATCATCCCAGACAGTCCCTATCAACGTAAGCCTTACTCGATGGATGCGGTGCTCTGCGGTGACTTCAATTTTGAGCTCGATAGCGTGGAGCATTCAGTGATGATTCAGCCTGGTCTCTCAGGTTCGTTGTTGAATGCTTGGAGTGCTTTGGATGCTTCAAAACCTTATCCCGCGACTTTCCGTATTTTTGATCGTACTTATGGCCCTGAGCCAGTAGGGTGTGACTTCTTTTTTGTCAGCCCCTCAATGGCTAAGCGTGTCCAGTCGTTGACGGTCGATCAGCAGACTCAGGTTTCAGATCACCAGCCCGTGCTACTTGAATTGAGTGACGTTATTGGTGCGTAAGCGCATGATGAGCACTGTCCTGGTGCAAGGCTGCACCAAGCGTTTGCATTAAACGTTTGAAAGATCCCTATCAAGACGGAACTTTTTGTTGGCACGCTATTTGCTTTGACTCCTGTACCGAGTTTCATTACAGGGGTGCTCAACATGTCGATTTTTTCAAATCCATTTGATTCAAAGCTGCGTTTGCGTTGTTCGTGTGGTCAGCACGTTTCAGCCGCTGAGCATGAGGCCAGTCAGATATCGTCGTCTGAGCTGAGCGATCGATCCAGTGAAGCGCTCAATGCGCGTGTCGTAGAGCAAGCTGTCATGCGAGCCGTATTTCCCCAAGACGATATGCGTCGAAGATTTTTACAGGCAGTCGGGGCCCCCGCAGCCTTGGCCGCAGTCTCAGCGATCTTTCCGATGGCTTTTGCTAAGGAGGCATTTGCCCAAGGTGGAAAGTTGGAAAAAACGAATTTAAAAGTCGGTTTTATTCCAATTACTTGCGCAACGCCCATCATCATGGCTGATCCGATGGGCTTTTACAAAAAGCAGGGTCTCAATGTTGAGGTTGTGAAGACAGCAGGGTGGGCAGTGGTTCGAGATAAGGCACTCAATAAGGAATATGACGCTGCCCATATGCTTTCGCCGATGCCACTAGCCATTTCCATGGGGGCAGGTGCGTCTCCGACACCCTACACTGTGCCTGCTATTGAAAATATTAATGGACAGGCGATCACCCTGGCTGTGAAGCATAAGGGCAAGCGCAATCCTAAAGATTGGAAAGGCTTTAAATTTGCGGTGCCCTTTGACTATTCGATGCACAACTATCTGCTTCGTTATTACCTTGCGGAAAATGGTATCGACCCTGATCGCGATGTTCAGATCAGAGTTGTACCGCCTCCTGAAATGGTTGCGAACTTACGCGCCGATAACATTGATGGATTTTTAGCGCCTGATCCTGTTAATCAGCGTGCGGTCTATGACGGCGTTGGCTTTATCCATATCCTATCCAAAGAACTCTGGGATGGTCATCCGTGCTGCGCCTTTGCGGCAAGCAAGGAGTTTATGACGGCGAATCCAAATACGTATAGCGCCTTGCTCCGCGCAATTGTTGAGGCGACCGCTTATGCTCAAAAGGCTGAGAATCGAAAAGAAATTGCTGCGGCCATTCATACCCCCAATTATTTAAACCAGCCACTGACAGTCGTCGAACAAGTCTTGACGGGTACCTATGCGGATGGTTTGGGTAACGTGAAAAAGGTTCCTGATCGCATTGGTTTTGATCCGATGCCTTGGGAATCATTTGCGGTGTGGATTATGACGCAAATGCAACGCTGGGGGCAGGTCAAAGGCGACGTCGATTACCAAAAGATCGCGCAAGAGGTGTTTCTGGCAACCGATGCCCGTCGCGCCATGGAGCAAGCCGGTCTGGCGGTTCCCGCAGCAGGAAGTAAAAAAATTGTTGTTATGGGTAAGGTCTTTGACGCCAACAAACCTAAGGAGTATCTCAACAGCTTTGCGATCAAGAGGGTTTGATGATGGTCAATGAGCGTGGTCGTGCTGTGATTTTATCTGTTTTAATCTTTGCGATTTTTGTGATGTTCTGGCAGATCGCAACGATGCCGACCCAAGGCGCACAGATCGTTGATGAAGAGTATGCAAAGCTTGTGGGCGCTGCGGCTGCAACGGGTCAAAAATCCACGTTTCCGGGTCCTTTGGATGTTGGAGCCAAGTTGGTTGAACACTTGTCAGACCCTTTTTATGATCGGGGTGCGAATGACAAAGGCATCGGAATTCAATTAGCCTGGTCTGTATCGCGTGTGGCGCTTGGATTCGGTCTCGCTGCGTTAGTCGCGATTCCGTTAGGATTTTTAATTGGGATGTCACGTCTGTTTTTTCAGGCGCTAGATCCCTTTATCCAAGTACTTAAGCCGATCTCTCCTCTTGCATGGATGCCTTTAGCATTATTTACGCTCAAAGACTCTAATGTTTCTGCTGTCTTCGTTATTTTCATTTGCTCTATTTGGCCGATGTTAATCAATACCGCTTTTGGTGTGGCATCTGTTCGTAAGGAGTGGATTGAAGTGACACGTACGCTCGAAGTCAGTCCATTACGTAAAGCCTGGTTCGTGATACTCCCCGCCGCTGCTCCTACGATCATGACGGGTATGCGGATTTCAATCGGTATTGCATGGCTCGTGATTGTCGCAGCCGAAATGCTGGTGGGGGGGACGGGTATCGGTTATTTCGTATGGAATGAGTGGAATAACTTGTCCATTGCAAATATTTTAGTGGCCGTCCTGATGATCGGATTCATTGGAATGCTGCTTGACTTGTGTTTTGCACGTCTTCAAAGAGCTGTGACATATAAAGATTAAGCGAAAAAGGACCGTGCACGATGCAAAATTTTTTACAAGTACAAGGGTTGCGCAAGACCTTTCCAGGTTTGAATGGCGCAGAGGACTTGATTGTCTTTGACGATGTGAACTTCACCATCGATCGAGGAGAGTTTGTCTGCATCATTGGTCACTCTGGTTGCGGCAAGACAACCATTTTGAATGTGTTGGCGGGCCTTGAAGTGCCGACTGATGGGC
>JBIKOQ010000285.1:0-3370 GCA_044357955.1 Burkholderiaceae bacterium
TGAGCCCAGGGCGATCCAAGCAAAGTCATCCGTATCGAGCCCGTGCTGATGCGCCAACAACATCACCAGCCGCGAGGTCAGGACATCGTTGAGATGACTGATTAAAAACGTGAGTTGTCGCGCCTTGACACCTTGTTCCAAGAGGCTGCGCGCGAACTTGCGGATATTGACAGCGCAGTCCTGAAGTGCAGAGACATCCACGGCCATGCGCACTGCTGAACTAATCGTGTCAAAAGACAAGCGTTGTAATGAAAAAAGATCTCGCTCCGAAATACAACCCACAATGCGGCCTTGTTCCAAGATCGGCACGTGACGAATACGAAATCGGGTCATCATGACAGCCGCTTGTTCGGCCGTATCATCGACCGTCAGGGTCTTGACGTTTTTCGACATGACCGCACTGATGGGCGTGTCCAAACTCAGCCCTGCCAAGGTCACGCGACTGAGCACATCATCTCGGGTCAAAATACCTAAAATTTCCTGACCATCCTCAGTAATCAGCACAGAACCGACTTGCTTTTCATGGACTAGCGTCAAGGCTTCGCGCAAGGAAGTTTGCGGGTGAGTCACGATTGGTGCACGTTGAATCAAATCACCCAAGCGGCTTTCCAGCGACTGCTCATGCAAGGCCTTGGAAGCCAAACTATTACGCATGGCTTGTCTGGACTGCTCCAGCAACATCCAGACACGATTATTAGCAAAATCACGGAACGCTTGCGAGCGACTTGAGAGCGCCGCAAGTGCGACGGCGGGCAATCTCAAACAAAAGCAATCCGTGATCGCGGTGTATGTGGCGGCAACAGGTCTTACGGCGAGACTGGCGCTCAATGAAAACAAGTCACCGGCCTCCATCTCAAAGGCCGTTTCAACAAGACCTGGATTGACCCGTTTACCGGAAACACGTCCCTGGCGAATCAAATAAAGATAAGCGGGCGCACCATCAGCAGGTGACAAAATGACTTCGTTGGGTGCGTAATAGGCTTCGGCGCAAGAGGTCAGAAAAAAATCAACATCCGCAATCGCCATCTCAGAAAATGGCAGGCGTTGCATGATCTGTTGGCGAAGATTTTGAACCAGGCTAGGTGAACTCATCTCAAGCCTCCATTGAAGTCTGACGCGTCCTCAGCACTGGACCGTCAGCCTCGAACAAGGACTGACGGCAGTTGACACAATTTTACAGCTTCATATGTTTAGGAAGCGTTGTTGCGAGCTCCGGTACAAAATACAGGACAAGTACTGCAAAAATCATCAAGAAAAACATGGGTAAAGAAACACGTGCGATATATGGCAAATCTCGTTTGGTCATCCCCGCCAACACAAAAAGATTGAACCCAACAGGTGGTGTCACTTGCGCCATCTCAACGACAAACACAATAAAAATACCAAACCAGATCAAATCAATGCCGGCAGCTTGCACAGTAGGCAACAACACACCCATGGTCAGCACAACCATTGAAATGCCATCTAAAAAGCACCCCAAAATAATGAAAAAAACCATCAGGACAATAAGGAGCCAAAACTGCGAAAGGCCCATGCTGCCAATCCATTCAGCCAGCGCCCGTGGCAAGCCAATATATCCCATCGAAAGGGTTAAAAACTGAGCGCCTGCAAGAATCAACGCAATCATGCAGTACAAGCGTGCCGCACCCAAAATGGAGGCTTTGAACGTTGCCCAGTTTAATGACCTCTGAAAAAGGGAAATAATCAACGAGCCCAACACACCAATCGCCGCAGCCTCAGTCGCCGTAGCAATACCACTGTAAATGGAACCCAATACACTTGCAATCAGCAGCATGACGGGGATCAAATTACGGGATTCATAGACCTTTTGGCGGAAAGTCATTTCCTCGTCAGCAGGGGGGACCTGCGAAGGATTGCGCCATGCCCAGAACATGATGTAACCGCTGAACAGCATCGCCAGAAAAATACCCGGAATGATGCCTGCAATAAACAGTTGGGCAATCGAGACCTCAGCCGCCACACCGTAAACGATCATGATGATGGAAGGAGGAATCAACAGACCCAGGGTTCCAGCACCCGCGAGCGTGCCAATCACCATATTATCTGGGTAACCGCGCTTTTTAAGCTCAGGCAAAGTCATCTTGCCGATCGTAGCGCACGTCGCTGCGGACGAGCCTGAGACTGCCGCAAAAATCGCACAGCCAATCACGTTCGTATGCAACAGTCGCCCTGGAAGCTTGTTTAACCAAGGAGCCAAGCCACTGAACAAGTCTTGTGACAGTCTTGTGCGAAACAAGATTTCTCCCATCCACAAAAACAGTGGCAATGCCGTCAAGGTCCAGCTTGATGAGGCACCCCAGATGGTAATGGCCATCGCGTCACCTGCCGGACGGGTTGAAAACAACTCCATCCCAATCCATGCGGTGCCCGCAAGGGTCAATCCTACCCAAACACCACCTGCTAGAAAGCCAAACAGCGAGACGACCAGCAACGCAATAATAAAAAGATCACTCATTACGCTGCAACTCCTGTGTATCAATCATTAAAGCGTCACCTCGAATGCGGGCCACTAATAAGTCAATGAAGGCGATGACAAATAAAATATTTCCAACGGCCATACTGAGCTGTGGAATCCAAAGAGGTGTCGCATCATTGCTTGTAGAGATGTCGTTAAAGATCCAAGAGTCCAGAACGAGCTTCGAACCAAAGAAGGCTAGAGACACCGCCACAGCCAATCCTACGGAAATCGCTCCGATATCTAAACGGCGCTGGCCGGCCGGAGACAAGGCATTTAGCAGAACCGTGACGCGAATATGTTCACCATGACGCAAGGTCGAAGCCAGGGCAAAAAAGCCTGCGCTAGCCATAAAATAGCCTGCATAGGCATCCAGACCCGAAATGTGAAAGGATAATTGTCTGCTGACGATGCTCAAGAGCACCGTCACCAAGACCCCAATTAAAGAAACTGCCGCCAAAAATTCGGCGGCAGTATACAGACCATCAAGAAAACGTCGCATCGATTACTTTTTCAGAGCGTCAACAATGGCTTGGCCGTCTTTGCCAGCCTTTTTGAGGTAGTCAGCCAACATCTTTTGACCGATCTCGTTCAAACCCTTGGTCAGCTCTGGGCTGGGAGGAATGATCTGTCCACCGTTTTTAGTCCAGGCAGCCAAGTACTCTTGTGTTTTGGCTTCTGAAAGCTTCCAACCGCGGGCTTCGGCGCGAGCACCCGCATCGAGTACAGCTTTCTTGGTATCTGCATCGAGCGCATCAAACGCTTTCTTGTTCATCAAGATCGCATTCTTGGGGATCCAAGCTTGTGTATCAAAAAACTTCTTGATGTATTCATAGGTCTTGGTGTCCACACCAGTCGCGCTTGAGGACATGTAAGAATCAATCACGCCAGTCG
>JBIKOQ010000286.1:0-3367 GCA_044357955.1 Burkholderiaceae bacterium
GATCACATACACATCACACACACATCACATACACATCACATCATGACGCAAATTTTACGCCCCCGAATTTACATGCAAGAGGTCGCCACGCGCGATGGCTTTCAAAACGAGGCTCAGTTTATCGAAACCGAAGATAAAGTCCGCGTGATCGATGCCTTGAGCCAATGTGGCTTTGCCAAGATTGAAGTCACCTCCTTTACCTCTCCCAAAGCCATCCCGGCCCTACGTGATGCAGAACGCGTCATGCACGAAATCACGCGTCAACCCGGGGTGGAATACACCGTACTCGTCCCCAACGTGCGCGGCGCTGAGCGCGCACTGTCTTGCGGCATCGATGAAGCCAATCTTGTGATGTCCATGAGCGAAACGCACAATCGCTCCAATCTGCGCATGACGCGAGAGCAGTCTTTTACACAATTAGAGCAAGTGGTCTCGGCGATTTCTGGAAGCGCCGTCGCAATCAATATTTCGTTATCGACGACCTTTGGCTGCCCGATGGAAGGTGATGTCAGTGAAGACGAAGTCATGCGCTGGGTTGAGCGCTTTGCCAACCTGGGCGTCAAACGCGCTACGCTGTGCGACACCACGGGCATGGCCTACCCTTCGCAAGTCCGTTCGATCGCGACGCGCGCAAAAGCACTCTTCCCTGACATGGTTTTTACCCTGCATTTCCACAACACACGCTCCATGGCGCAAGCCAATGTTCTGGCTGCCATCAGCGCGGGGATCGACCGCTTTGATGCCTCGTTGGGTGGAATCGGAGGGTGCCCCTACGCACCTGGTGCGAGTGGCAATGCCTGCACGGAGGACATGGTTCACATGCTTGAGTTAGAGGGCTTTAACACCCAGGTCGATCTCAATCGACTCTTGAAGGTATCCGCCATGCTACCCGGACTCATTGGGCATGACGTACCGAGCCAGTTACTCAAGGCGGGCGCAAGAAACACCTTGCATCCCGCCCCGGCGTATGCTGCTGATATTGGCAAGCCCGTTTAAGGGCTCGCGGATTGACAAGCCCGTCTAAGGGCTTGCGGTCGACTTAAACGATGTGAACTTCAAACTCCCCCAGGCCTGCAACCTGGCCCACGAGTTTGTCACCTTTGACGACCGCACCCACACCCTCAGGCGTGCCGGTAAAAATAAGATCGCCCGCCTTGAGTTCGAACAACCCTGAGAGATAGGAAATACTCTCAGGAATATTCCAAATCATTTGTGACAAATCGCTGGTCTGTTTTTGCTGGCCATTCACATGCAGTGAAATATTGCCCTCAGCCAAAATACCCGTTGCAGACTTTGGATGAATTGGACCAATCGGTCCTGACTGATCAAAGCCCTTGCCCACTTCCCAAGGTCTACCTTGTTTTTTGGCCTCACCTTGCAAATCACGACGCGTCATATCAAGACCCAAGGCATAACCAAAGACGCATTCATTGGCTTTGTCCACGGGGATGTCACGACCACCTCGATCGAGCGCGACAACCAACTCCATCTCATAATGCAAATTTGAAGTCTTAACTGGATAAGGCATCTTGCCCGCTTGACCCGCAGGAATAGGAATCAAGGCATCGGCAGGCTTACAGAAAAAAAATGGGTCTTCACGGCCCGTAAAACCCATCTCTTTGGCATGCTCGGCATAGTTGCGACCCACACAATACACACGACGCACTGGAAAAAGCTTGCTGCTTCCCACGATCGGTAAGCCGATGGTTGCCTGTGGCTCGAATACAAAATTAGACATGTTGATTGACGTCCTGAAAGTTTGAGTATGAAAAATTAAGACTTTTTTTCTGGTAAAGGCGCAAGCGTTGTCACCGGAGCAGGCTCGCCTAGTCCTACAACAGGTGCGCTATCAAAGTAATCATCGAGGGGATCGCGACCGGGCTTTAAAATGGATGCCTCATCAGGTGCACCTGCCATCGAGGGCTTTGCCGATGAGTCGGACGTCATCGAGCGACGGTCTTGAGCGAGCACGTCTGCCTCGGCATGACGATCCCAATTCGTCGGAAAACCGCTCTCTGAGAGATAAGCCAAACCCTCAGCATGAAGAACACCCGGATCATCCGCCGTATCGGCAACAGGCAAGAATGAATCCGAAGCCAAGACAGGGAGGGCGGCACTCACAGCCGTTGCCATCCGCCACTGGGCAGCCGCGTCCTTTGGACGATTAAGCTTATCGTACAGACTCCCTAGCAACGTGTGGACGCGCGCATCCACACGTTTTGACAAACTACGCGATAAATAATTTTCTGCTTGTCCCCAAATCTGTCCAACCAGACATAAATGACCGATCGCAGCCAATAAATCCGGGTCATCAGGACGCTTTTGCACCCATGCCTCGGCATGTTCGAGACGCCGTTTAACTTGAGAAGGCTCGGCGCGTGAATAGGCGGCCAACAACCGCGGGTCAAATGTGAGTGGAATAGACTGCTCGAGGGCTTTAGAAGCATCGTCTAAGAGTCCATTCGCTTCAAACGCAGCCGACCCCGCCAAGGCAACCTCAGTCAGGGTACGCTCCTCGGACTTTAAGTTTTTCCAAAACGCCTTCCAATCACCCGAATACGTCTTTTCGCGCAAGTGCGCAGCCGCTGCAGCCTCAATCATTTGTCGGGCTTCAGAGTCATGCAAGGCGCCACGGCGACTCAGCGTCCGCGCAAGCGTGTAAACCTGCTCGTGACGACCGAGCTGCTTGTAAGCCCTCAGCAAAAGGCGCAGGGTATGGATGTGGCGAGCACCACTTTCTTGTAGGGGAAGGAGTTCTTCGAGAGCTTGGGCAGCCATGCCTTGATCTAAATACAGATCCGCTGCTGCGGTTGCAATCGCTTCCTTCAGGGACTGATCATCGGACGCCTTTTCTTTGGCCAGCGCAATCATGTGATCGCGTCTGCCAAACTCGCCCAACGCATGGGCCGCCCGACCTGCCGACAAAGCCGCCAACACCTGACGACTTGCATCCTTGCTGCGACCAAAAAGCTTGGTCAGATCTTTTTCAGCGTGGGAGTAGCGTCCCTCCAGTAACTCAGTCCAGCCCTGTTCGAGCAGCTCTTGGTCTCGTCGAACTCGGCGTCGCGTTTTCCAGCCACGTACACGTAAAGGAATCGCAGTCAGCCATGCGGATACGCGTATGAGCCAATACACCATCACAAACAACGCCAGCAAAGACACGACCGCTAACGCTAACGAGACCTGAACGCGCCAGTCATTGACGAGAATTAAAACGTGCCCCGTATTTTCTCTCAGGACAACGGCCAACAACACGGCAGCGGTCAATAATACGAGCGTCCAAAACCAAGTCCGCATAATTATTGACCGCCTGCGGGACTGGGCTCTGAAGAGCGCACCGACTCAAGAGCAGACAAACTATCGTTGA
>JBIKOQ010000287.1:0-3361 GCA_044357955.1 Burkholderiaceae bacterium
CATGAGTGATAGGGGCTTAGGTGGATATTAAGTGCAAGTCGATCATTTTAAAGCAGTGGGCGGGTTAGCGAATATCGCGTGACTCAACGTCCGTGACGTCTTTTGAGCTTAAAGAACCCTGTGTCGAAGTGGACTTGCGACCCGTTCGGCGTGCCATCCAGTATTCTTTGACCTTGAAAGGTTTACCGCGTAATCGGGAAATCACCAGCAAAAAGACGATCGCGATGATGGTGGAAAAAGTCAGGATGAGTGCCATCACTAACCCAATGAAGGCCACCACGATGACCACGGCAAAGCGGATAATGCGGCGAAGAAGTTCAATCATAATGACACCGTGGTTCGAATAAAAACAAAGATAGCAGAGGAATTCCAATGAGTGTAGCGCTACTAGACGTGCGTGCAGTACTTGAGCAAGTGCTCGATCCAGTGACAAGTGTGTCACTAAGTAGTTCCGTTAAGGATTCTCAGATCCAAATCTCCGAGGGCCGCGTCGGCATACAAGTGGTACTAGGCTATCCCGCTGCGAGCCGTCTCGAGGCGATGCGCCAGGCCTTGCTTGCGGCGCTCAAGGCCGCGGGCATCACCCAGGCCGAAGTCACGATGTCTTCAAAAGTCATCGCGCATGCGGTGCAGCCCGGCGTGGCGCTGGTTCCAGGGGTGCGCAATATCATCGCGGTTGCTTCCGGCAAAGGCGGGGTCGGCAAGAGTACGACGGCCGTCAATCTTGCCTTGGCCTTGCAGGCGGAAGGTGCGCGCGTGGGCCTGTTGGATGCCGATATTTACGGCCCCAGCGTGCCGACTTTGTTGGGCGTTTCTCAGCGTCCGGATAGCGCAGATGGCAAAACCATGAGCCCGGTGGTGGGACATGGCATTCAAGCCAACTCCATTGGTTTTATGATCAGTGAGGACAATCCGGCGATTTGGCGCGGACCGATGGTCACACAAGCCCTCGAGCAGCTATTGCGCTCCACCAATTGGGACAACTTAGATTATTTGATCATCGATATGCCGCCTGGTACGGGGGATATCGCGCTCACGCTTTCACAAAAAGTACCTGTGGTCGGGGCCGTCATTGTGACAACGCCTCAGGATTTGGCGCTATTGGATGCCCGCAAAGGGTTGCGGATGTTTGAAAAGGTCAATGTGCCGGTGCTGGGCGTGATTGAAAACATGGCCATTCACGTCTGCAGTCAGTGCGGCCATGCCGAGCACATCTTTGGCGAAGGCGGTGGACAGCGCATGGCGGATCAATACAAGGTCTCATGGCTGGGGGCTCTGCCTTTAACGATGGCGATCCGCGTTGATGCGGACGCCGGTCGTCCAACCGTGCTCTCGGCACCTACAAGCGAGGCCGCGAAGCTGTATGGCGAGATTGCCGCCAGAATGGCCGCCAAGGTTGCCGCTTTGCCCAAGGATCTGAGTGACAAGTTCGGCGTGATTTCGGTTCAGCGAACCTGATTTTCAGTCTCTTATCCCCTGCATGTGCTTAAGGGGCCGTACAGGGGGTAAAATTCGCGCTCTCGACTTTTAATTTTGAGGCGCTTGGGCAATGAGCATCAAAAGCGACAACTGGATCCGACGCGTGGCACAAACCGACGGGATGATCGAACCCTTCGAGCCAGGCCAGGTGCGTTCGAACGAATCAGGCCGTATCGTGAGCTACGGCACGAGCAGCTATGGCTACGATGTGCGCTGTGCCAACGAATTTAAAATTTTCACAAATATCAATTCGACTATTGTCGACCCGAAAAATTTCGACGAAAAATCCTTTGTGGATTTCAAGGGAGATATTTGTATCATCCCTCCCAACTCCTTTGCGCTCGCGCGCACGGTCGAGTATTTTCGGATTCCCCGCAGTGTCCTGACGATTTGCCTTGGCAAGAGCACCTACGCGCGCTGCGGCATCATTGTCAATGTCACGCCTCTGGAGCCCGAGTGGGAAGGTCATGTCACGCTCGAGTTTTCCAATACCACGCCGTTACCTGCAAAAATTTATGCTGGCGAAGGTTGCGCGCAAATGTTGTTTTTTGAAAGCGATGAAATTTGCTCGACCTCTTATAAAGACCGAGGCGGCAAGTACCAAGGGCAGCGTGGCGTCACTTTGCCTCGAACTTGATTTTTTGACGCCGCTTATCTGACATGCGTATGTCTTGAGCCTGTGGTAAATATTCTTAATTTTCCTACTTATCCTCTGCGGAGTCCTCAGGATGAAATTTCGCTTTCCTATTTTTATCATTGACGAGGACTACCGTTCGGAGAATGCCTCGGGTCTTGGAGTGCGAGCGCTCGCAACGGCGATTGAAGCCGAGGGCATGGAGGTGATCGGGGTCACCAGCTATGGTGATCTGAGCTCCTTTGCCCAGCAGCAAAGTCGAGCAAGCGCGTTCATCCTCTCCATTGACGACGAGGAATTCGACGTCGATTCGCCGGAAGATGTCGCCGGCGCCATTAAAAACCTCCGTGTTTTTATCGGTGAATTGCGGTTTCGCAATGCTGATATCCCCATTTATCTTTACGGAGAAACGCGCACGGCGGAACACATCCCGAACGATATTTTGCGCGAACTGCACGGTTTCATTCATATGTTCGAGGACACGCCAGAGTTTGTGGCGCGTCACATTATTCGTGAGGCGCGTAGCTATGTTGATAGCTTGGCGCCGCCTTTTTTTCGCGAGCTGGTGAATTACGCGCAGGATGGCTCATACTCTTGGCACTGTCCCGGACATTCGGGCGGTGTCGCTTTTCTAAAGAGTCCGGTGGGTCAAATGTTTCACCAGTTTTTTGGTGAAAATATGTTGCGCGCAGACGTGTGCAACGCCGTGGACGAACTTGGGCAGCTGCTGGATCATACCGGCCCAATCGCCGAATCCGAGCTCAACGCAGCGCGGATTTTTAATGCCGACCACTGTTATTTCGTGACAAACGGCACCTCGACCTCGAACAAGGTTGTTTGGCATGCCAACGTAGCAGCCGATGATATTGTGGTGGTGGATCGCAACTGTCACAAGTCCATTTTGCACGCGATTACGATGACGGGGGCGATCCCGGTTTTTTTACGGCCCACACGCAACCATATGGGCATTATTGGCCCGATTCCTCTTGAGGAATTTGAGCCTGAAAACATTCAGAAAAAAATCGATGCCAACCCTTTTGCGCGCAATGTCAAAAATAAAAACCCACGTATTTTGACGTTGACACAAAGCACCTATGATGGTGTGATTTACAACGTAGAAACGATCAAGGCCAAACTTGGCAACCTCGTCGATACGCTCCACTTTGATGAGGCTTGGTTGCCTCACGCTGCCTTCCATAGTTTTTATCAGGACATGCATGCGATCGGCGCTGGTCGTCCACGCAGCCC
>JBIKOQ010000288.1:0-3348 GCA_044357955.1 Burkholderiaceae bacterium
CCTGTGATGGTATGTAGGCTGATGACGGGTAAAGTCATGATGATGTCCTTAGCGAAGTGAGGAAAAGGCTTCGATCGCACGTACCCGACTACTGCGAAGATCGACAATTTGATTGGGATAATTGAGTGCCTGACGCGACACTGGAGTCGGATCATGAATCTCTTTGTTGGAAAGAGAAGCTAGCTCTGGCAACCAGTGACGAATAAATGCCCCCTCAGGATCAAATTTTTCTGATTGGCTGATGGGATTAAAGACGCGAAAATAGGGCGCAGAATCGGCCCCTGTAGAAGCACTCCATTGCCAACCACCATTATTGGCGGCAAGCTCACCATCAATCAGGTGCTGCATAAAAAATCGTTCGCCCAGACGCCAATCAATCAACAAATTTTTGGTCAGATACATCGCGACCACCATGCGTAAGCGATTATGCATCCAACCGGTTTGAACAAGTTGTCGCATGGCCGCATCGACAATGGGGACACCTGTTTTAGCTTGACACCAGGCCTCAAAATCAGTCGGCGCGTTGCGCCATTGGACCGCATGGGTCTCTGCCCTCATCGGCTGATGCATCGAGAGAGAAGGGTATCCATGCAATAAATGTTGATAAAACTCTCGCCATAACAGTTCATTCATCCAGGTCGTGATGCCTTCTTGACCGGTGCCAAGCTCACCATGATTCAGTCGCAAGGCTTGCTGCCAGCATTGCGCAGCTGAAATCAAGCCAGCCGCGAGATAGGGCGATAGAGTACTTGTACCCGGGATCGCGGGGAAGTCTCGATCACGCTTGTAATGCGACATCCGCTCATCCGCAAAATGTGCCAACCTATCCAGGGCGACTTGTTCACTTGCGGGCCAGCCGGAAACGATCGCCTGGGTCGAAGGGCTCCAACCTGACAGACGATCCGGAATCGGATCTGACGAAAGGGTTGAGATTGTTGCTTGAGGCTGCGGAATCGGTAAGGGATGGTGGGGTGATACCCGAAGCTTTTCACGACAGGCTGTTGAAAAAGGCGTAAAAACACGGTAGTAATTTTCCGAGCCTGTTTTGACACTTCCAGGTACAAGCAAGGTATTACCATGGTGACCGACAAGGGATATGCCATGCTCGGCTAAGAGTGCATAGGAGGCGCGATCTCGGCGGCGCTCATTGACGCCAAATTCTCGATTGCAATGCACCTGCGTCACCGCATGCTGCTGACAAAATGACAACAAGGCTTGTGGCACATCGCGCCACAGGGGAACAGTGAGAATTTTGAGCGGAACATTGAGCGGGGCCAATGAGGTAGACAGGGCGCGTAACGCACGCAACCAAAAGTCCACTTTATGTGGAGAGTCAGCGTGCTCAGCCCATTGCGTCGGTGAAATAATGAACAATCCAAGCGCATCAGACTGAGCCAGGGCGGCAGTGAGAGCGGGCTGATCACTCAGTCGTAAATCCGTTCTAAACCAACAAAGTGTCGTCATCTCACGTTACCTTGTATGCCAGCGCTTGACAGCCGCCAGTGTGCTACTCACATGTTGATCAGGGTTCAAACTGCTATGTACAAAATAAATTTTAGAGTCAGGTGTCACGACGTATGAAATTCGACTCGCCATACTGGAAGTAAAAAAAAGAGTCGCCTCATACGCGCGCATCACTGAGCGCTTTGCATCAGAAGCTACAGCAAATTTGCCGCCGCACGGTCCAAGTGAAAACTTCTCCAATGTAGCAATGTCATCGCCCGAAACACCCACAACCGTGGCCCCGTATTTTGCAAATTCTTCAGACGCCTCAGCAAAAAGATTGGCCTCAATGGAGCAACCACTCGTAAAGGCTTTAGGATAGAAATACACGACCACAGGCCCTTTTTTTAATTTATCCTCTAAAGAAAATCGGTAAGCTTGACCGGCCAATGCAGCGTCAAGTACAAACGCAGGCGCGTCTTGTCCAGGCTTGAGTTGAGCGTATGATGTACCCAAGGGCAACAAAAGTAGCAGGGCGCTCAGTAAACGAAGTATTTTATTGAACATTGGCATCACGGGCCTCGCCCCAGAGATCAATCATAAAAAAACATAAAAAGTGTTTGGATTGCTTATGGATTTGAGATTAACAATTTATCGCTCTCAACGGGGAATCACATGACTAAACCATACGAAAAATCCTGGATTGTGACGTTATCTTTCTTTGTTGTTTTGTGTGGATTGAGTCTAGGAGGCATCAGCCACGCACAACGCAGCCTTCCATTACCTCCGCCTCCCGTCATTATTTGGCCTGATGAGCGACCCGCAGAGCCCGCGCGCTGGACACAAGAAGACGTCACACCAGAGCAAAAGTACGAAACTGCTCGTAAAGAATCTGTTGCCGCTCAACAAGTGGCTGTAGACATGTGCAAAACATTACCCCAAATTGATCAGGAAGTCTGTCTTGCGCAGACTCGCTTAGAGTATGCAAAAGAAATGGCAGATATCAAAGCAAGATTTGGGGTCGCCCGCTAAGAGGACAACTTAATTAAGGCGGCCCTTGAGTCCACCAACACTGAAACGACCCGCACCGAGCAGCGCAATCGAGAGTGCGCCAAATAAATACAAACCTTGTAACTCCAACAGCCATCCACCCGTTTTTGTCAGATGAAAGAGTTGGTGCGTATGAGAGAGATACACAGCAACGATCATGTTGAGCACCAACACGAGTGCACTTGGACGTGTCAGAAAACCAATGATGATGAGAACGGGGGCGATGATTTCGCCGACAAACACCCCATAAGACACCCAGGCTGGCCAGCCATTGGCCTGCACTAAGGCAGAGATTCCAGCAATGCCGTTCATCATCTTGTGCAAACCATGCATCAACATCAAGAGACCTACTGACAAACGAAGCACTAGTTTCCCATAGTCATCGAAGTGGCTCATTCAGTTTCCTTTACGCATAAACCTAACGCATCTTAACCGGCGATTCGGTATGATGGAGACAGACCCATTAAAACAAATTTCAGATGCTGTACTAGGACTGTAATAGGAGAAAATAATGAGTGAAGCGGTCAAATACGAACAAGAGGGTGGTGTGGTGACTCTCACCCTCAATGAACCCGATACGCGCAACGCTTTGTCTCCTGCCATCATGGATGCCATTGTAGATTACGTCGCGCGAATCAACGCGGACTTGACGGTGGGCTGTGTGATTTTGACGGGTGCAGGCGAGGGGTTTTCCTCTGGTGGAAATGTGAAACGCATGCAGGACCGCACTACCGCCACAGTTCAAAAATCACCTGTGGATATTCGTGCTTATTACACAACGGGTATCCAGCGTATTCCACTCGCTCTCAACACGTTAGACGCGCCCATTATTGCGGCTGTGAATGGCGCGGCCAT
>JBIKOQ010000289.1:0-3347 GCA_044357955.1 Burkholderiaceae bacterium
CAAGCGTGTCGGCGACAAGTACATCATCACGGGTCAAAAAATTTATACAACCAATGCCCAGAATGCGACGCACATTTATCTGATGGTGCGCACGGATCCCGAGTCCGTGCGTCACCGTGGCTTATCAATTTTACTGGTGCCCATGGGGATGCCCGGCATGACGGTGCGTCCACTTTGGACCGTTCAAAATGATCCGCCCGCGCCATTTGGAACAACCTATGGTGAAGAGAGAACCAACGAGGTGTTCTTTGATGACGTGGAGGTCCCGGTTTCGTGTTTGCTAGGTGAGGAGGGCGGCGGTTGGGAGGTCGCTAGACGCGGCTTGAATCTGGATCGCGTTGGTGCCTGGCGTTATTTGATATCGGTGATGCGTGACGAAGATATCGTCAATTGGTTGCATACTGAGGGAGCGCTTCAGAATACTTTGCGCGACGATCCTCAAGTGCGCGACAAGATCGCTGAAATGTGGACTGAGGCCGAGGTGTGTCGTTTGATGACCATGCGTAGCATCAGTATCGAGCAGCATGGCGGAAAATTTACCTATGAGGGCTCCGCTGAAAAAGTATTCGCACCTGAGCATAGTGTGCGTGCAACCGAGGCCTATAGTCAGATTTTGGGACCGTTTGCTCAGTTGATGCAAGGCTCTCCTGACGCGATCGAAAAAGGCATTTTTGCCCACAACATTCTTGGTGCCTATCAGTCGACCATTAATCACGGTAGCGTGCAGGTCATGCGCGATCAGGTGGCTCGTATTGGTCTTGGTTTGCCGCGTGCCGCAAAATAATAAAGAGACGGATGATTAAAAATGGATATTTTGCTTGATGATCAAGAAATACAAATCCGGGATGCTGCTGCTGAATTCTTAGCGGGCGAGTGTACGCCCGCGCTGGTGCGTCAGGTTGAAACTGGCGCAATGCAGTATTCGCCAGAGTTGTGGTCAACATTCGCAGAGAATGGTTGGTTGCAGTTGTGTTTGTCGAAGCGCGCGGGTGGCGAGGCGCTTGCCTTGCCCTATCTTGGCTTGCTGTTTGAGGTGGCTGGTTATCATATCGCCCCGATTCCGCTGCATGCAACGATGGTGCCTGCGACGATCATTGATCGCTATGGCAGCCCCGAACAAGTGGCGATGTTGCAAGCTGTGATTGCAGGTGAGTTGATCATGAGCCATGCGGTCGCCGAGCAGACAGGGCGCTGGTCAACCGATGAAATTTCGCTTCAGGGTCGTATCGAAGGTCATGAACTCGTGTTGAACGGTTGTAAAACTTTTGTTGGCAGTTATCGGGCTTCTCAGCAGTGCATGGTGATTTATCGGGATGCGAGTGCGCCCGATCAACTCGGTGTGGTACTTGTACCCACGCAGACCAAGGGTCTGAGCAGCGAAGCATTGATATCGATGGCCAAGGACGGCGAGTCGAAGGTTCAGTTTAATGATGTGCGCGTACCTTTGGCCGAGCGCATCGGCAATGCAGAGTCAGGTAATCTCATCGCAAGAGAATTGATGGACCTGTCCTCTGTTCTGTATGCTTCAATGATTGCAGGTGCTGCCCGTCGAACACTCGATATGGCGGTTGCGCATGCCAAGCAACGAGAAGCTTTTGGTCAGCCAATCGGAGCTTTTCAGGCGATTCAGCATTTGTGTGCAAATATGATGAACGCCATCGATGGCACCACGATGCTCTCTCGAGAAGCACTGTGGCGTATGCAAGAAAACCTTCCCTATCAAGTCAATGTCGCGCAGGCGAAATCTTTTGGCAACGAACAGTGCATGATGGTGGTACGTTCTGCTCAGCAGATTCACGGTGGTATGGGCTTTATCCGTGATTTTGATCTCAATCTTTGGTATCGACGCGTGGGTTCCTGGAGCCTGCGCGGAGGCACGTCTGCGGAGCATCGTAAAACGATTGCGGCTGCGTTGATTGATCAGCCTCAAAAAGTCCGAATCGGCGTCATTCCAACAACCTAAGAGCCTCCAGTTGATAGAAATCCGCAATCTTGAAACCTTTGTTTGGGTAGCAACACTGCGGAGTTTTCGTGCAGCGGCGCAAAAACTCAATACGACACAACCTGCAATTTCTCAGCGCATCGCTTCACTAGAGACGACGCTCGGAGTCAAACTGCTAGAGCGCAATACTCGAGGCGTAGCGTTGACAGCCAAGGGTGGCGAGTTACTTGCTCATGCTCAGGGCATGTTGAACTTAAAGCAGGAAATGTTGGATGCTGCGCACAGCAGCAAGAACATTGCGGGTCAGGTTCGAATAGGCGTGTCGGAGACGATCGTACAAACTTGGTTACCTCGTTATCTTGAGGAAGTTCACGCTCGTTATCCTGATCTGAGCGTTGAACTCGAAGTCGATACATCTCCGGTGTTGCGCGAGCAAGTGATCTCTCATCATTTGAATGTGGCCTTTTTAATGGGCCCCGTGTTGGCTCCGAGTGTCGAGAATATCTCTCTTTGTCAATATCCATTGGCTTGGCTGGCCAGTCCGAAGTTGGGATTACACCATGCGCCAGTCACGCTTATCCAGATTGGCGCACGTCCCGTCATTACCTATCCTGCGACAAGTCAGCCGCATCATTTCGTCAGAGATTTATTGACTGACTCAGGTATTCATTCGCCGCGTATGTACGGCAGCGCTTCGCTTTCTGTTGTTGTACGGATGACCTTAGATGCGATCGGCGTTGCAGTCATCACCCCTGTATTTTTGCAGGATGAAATTCGCACAGGAAGCTTGTGTCTTTTGGATGTCTCAGGCGTTGTGTTGCCAGATCTGACGTTTACCGCATCGTGGTGTCGTGGTCCCGATGAGCATATCGCAGCTATTCTTGCCAAGCTTGCTCAGCAGGTCGCTGGAGATCATTCAGGAGGTTAATGACTTCGGCGGTTTGGTGATAAATCTATCTTATCAGTCCTGATTGGAAAGCACGATTGGACAGGCGGTGATGACTGACGTCGAATAGAAGCTCCCGATTTTGCTTCTAGAGGCTTGTATGCTGCCGTCGCAACAGATTCGTCAACACATCCGCCAGGGCATCTTTACTCAGCCAACTGCAGGCGCTGCGCCTGGTTTTGTTCAAGCCAATCTGGTTGTCTTGCCCAAATCCTTAGCTGCCGATTTTCTGCTTTTTTGTCAACGTAATCCTAAACCCTGCCCACTACTATCGGTCTCTGATCCGGGTCGTACATTTTTCCCGGGCTATGGGGAGGATCTCGATATACGCACAGATGTCCCACGCTATAGAGTATGGCGCAATGGGGAGTTGCACGATGAGGTCACGAACGTGTCGTCATACTGGCGTGAAGATTTAGTGAGTTTTGCGATTGGATGCTCTTTCTCATTTGAAGAGGC
>JBIKOQ010000290.1:0-3340 GCA_044357955.1 Burkholderiaceae bacterium
ATTCAGGTATTGACCTCGCACAGCGGCCCCGTGAGGAGCTCAGCCGGCAAATCGATGAGTTCGTGCCTGATGCCATCCATGTGGCTACTGAAGGCCCGTTGGGTTGGGCAGCACGTAGCTACTGCCAGCGAAACAAATTGCAATTTACGACCGCCTTCCACACCAAGTTCCCTGAAATTCTCAAAGCGGCCTTACATGTGCCGCTGTGGATGGGATATGCCTTGTTCAGACACTTTCACAAACCTTCGTCGGGCATCATGGTTCCGACCCAGGGAGTTCTGGAGATGCTGCAACAACGCGGCTTCAAAAACTTGCGTGCTTGGACCCACGGTGTGGACACTGACTTGTTCCGCTTTCATGGCGATGCCAGGCTTTACCCGAAGCTCGAACCACTGCAGCGTCCGGTCTCTTTATTCGTAGGCCGTGTTTCTTACGAAAAAAATATCCAGGCCTTTTTGCAGTTGGAGATTCCGGGCACCAAGGTGGTCTGTGGTGTCGGGCCATTAGAAGCTTCGCTCAAGGCCCGCTACCCGGGCGTGCGCTGGCTGGGCTTGCTGCCGCGTGATGAGCTGGCCAAGGTCTATGCGGCCGCCGACGTGTTTGTTTTCCCCAGTCGCTCAGAAACATTTGGTCTGGTGATGCTTGAAGCCATGGCTTGCGGCACGCCAGTGGCAGCTTACCCGGTGGACGGGCCGCTGGAAGTGCTGAGCACTCCCGAGGGTCACCAGGGCGGTGTTTTGCATAAAGACTTGAAAGAGGCGATTACCAGCGCGTTACAAGTTCCACGCTCACAGGCGCGTGAGCGTGCTATGCATTTCAGCTGGCGTGCGGCGGGGCAGTTGTTTCAGGACCACTTGGCGGCGGCCCGGCCTGTCAGTCAATATCCACGCAAGTCCGGTACTTTGACGTCCAACTGATATTCGAAGTGATAGGAGTGCGTGACACTGGAAATTTGTGTTTCGACCAGACCCGATCAAAGTGTCTATTGAGTCAATGAGGAAAAATTAAATCGACAAAACTAATTTATCGCTTTGGTCAGAGGTTTTGTGGGTTCAGTTTTTTAAAAAATAAATCCCGACCAATACCAAGATGACTGAAAGCGCGGCCGAACTCAACCTGCCTTCCTTGAAGAAAAAAATCGAGATCAACATTGCGAAAACTACAGATGTCTCTCTTAAGGCGGATACCAATGCGATGGGTGAGATCGTCATGGCCCACAGGATCATTGCATAACCGGCTAATGAGATAACCGAGCCAAACACGATCAAAAAAGCGTTTGACCTTGAAAAAATAAACAACTGATTTGTCTGGTCTCGATAGGCCAATGCGTACACCAGAATGGGTTCAAAAACAGCAGACAGCATCACATACGCCAATGGGTTCCCCGACAGACGCGCACCAGCACCGTCGACAACCGTGTATGCAGCAATCACCGCTGCATTGAGTAGGGCAAATTTAATTTGCGCCCACTTTAATGATCGTGAGATGTTGACTTGGTAGGCGTTCATGAGAAACAAAACACCTAAGGTCAAAAATAACAATCCTAAAGATGAAGCTGTGTCGAACGATTCGTTCATCCAAAGCAGGGAGATGATCATCACAAACACTGGCGCTATTCCCCGCATCACGATGTAGGCAGGGCCAAATGCGCTCTTGGCATACACCTTGGTCAAAATGTAAATGTACAAGCCGTGTAAAAAAATCGAAACCAACAAATACGGGTAACTCAACTCTGACGGAAGACCGACTACCAGCAAAACAGGCACAGCCAGAACAGCGCTACAGATGTGCAAAGCCAGCGTGAACAAGCCTTTTTCACTGGCTTGACTGATGAGTGAGTTCCAAATAGCGTGCATCAATGCCGCCAGCAAAACCACCATTAATGCAAAGTTTGTCACGCTGTTTTAAAGTCTCTCGATGAGGATGAAATCGTCTTTATTTATGCACCAGGACCTGAAAGGGATCTCAACATGACCCCCTACTGGGCTTTGGCTATGGCCATTGCAGCAGAAGTGCTTGCCACCACGGCTCTCAAAGCCACCGACGCTTTTACCAAGCCGCTTCCATCGGTTATCGTTATTCTGGGCTATGCGATAGCCTTTTTTGGCTTGTCGGTTGCTATCAAGTCAATCCCTGTAGGGGTGGCATATGGCATCTGGTCAGGTATGGGAGTTGTTCTGGTGTCTGTTCTGGCTTTTTTCATTTACGAACAGAGCCTCTCGACCGTACAAATAATTGGACTGGCCATGATTGTTGTAGGTGTGGTGGTGGTCAATCTCAAGGCTTGATGACAGCACTTGCAGGTATGGCCTGTGTGAGTTGCAAATAGACGCCCGTGGCTGCAAGAGTGAAGCGCTCAGTCTCGAGTGCATGGCTCAACTCTTCGGCTCTGAAGGGGTGAAATTCCGCTACCTCACCGTCTTGATTAACGGGGTGAACGTCGGGTAGCACTTGCGCTGACAAGCAATGTACTGTCTCAATTTGGTAGCCCCAACACTCAGGGTCAAGGCTCGGTTTTTTAATTTTGAAGGTGCCATAGGAGGTCAATGCCTTTAATTGGCGCATGGACAAACCGGCCTCTTCCCAAGTTTCACGCTCAAGGGTGACGGAAGGATTCTCGCCCCATGCCACAGTGCCCCCAACCAAAGTGTCTAATAGTCCAGGGTCCTCAGTCTTGTTGTCGGCCCGTTTCTGTACCCAGGCCACCTTTTCCTGCCAACCCACCAAATGCACGCTGTGGGTGTTAAGTCCCAAAAACCTAGCCAGGCCTCGCGGTACCGGTCCTAGATCTTGCTCTTTTGCGTCCAAAATAGGCAGGTATTCAATACTCGGCCGAACTATGTAGCCGTGTTGCTCTAAAACCTGATGAATCGCTGCGAAGGTTGGGGCGGGGTCGTTCGGTAAGTGCAAGCATCGACCTTCATGATCCGTCACCTCATGCCAATGTAGATCGGCGCCAGTACGACTGAGAAAGTGCACCAGAGACTGAGCCACCGAACCCACTACAAGGCCGTGCAAGCGCAAGGGAAGGCGGGGGGATAGGGGTGCTTGGTCTGCAAGCTCAATCCAGCGGGCTCGTAGGGCAGGTGCAAGCTTGAATAACTGGTCTTGCATCGGAAAAATTCAATTGACCATCGCCAAGTCGAGCAATTCACGTGCAAATGCAAACGATGTAGATGCGCCAGTGCCACCGGTTACCACGCCCAAAGCGACCCCCGGGCTAGGAGTGGCTTTGTAAACCACATCGTTCGCTGATGCGTAGCTGCCGTTCCATCTTTGTATGATTTTCGCCTTGGGCAGCTTCAACAATTTATGGAACTCGTTCATGATCAAATCTTCG
>JBIKOQ010000291.1:0-3324 GCA_044357955.1 Burkholderiaceae bacterium
CGACCTTTTCACGTAAAACCTGCATCGCAGCATTGTGATCTGCCGCTCCCGACAACTGACACTTTAAATCCACACGGCGATACGCGTTGTGACTAAAGTTTTGAATATTGTCGGCAAACACCTTGTTGTTGCCCACCATGACCTGGACATTATCAGGTGTATTAATTGTCGTGGTAAACAAACCCAACTCTGTGACCGTCCCCGTGACGCCCGCCACCGTCACAAAGTCACCCACTTTGAGCGGGCGCAACACCACCATGAATGCACCAGCGGCAAAGTTTGCCAACAAACCCGACCAGGCCACACCGATTGCCACACCAGCAGCTGCGATCAAAGCGGCGAATGTCGTCGTTTGAATCCCAAAATATCCCAAAATACCTATCACCAACAATACATTGAGCGTCACTGTGATGATCGAACCCACATAGCGCAAAACAGTGGGATCCATCTTTTGCTTTTCGAGCGAGCGTCGGACCAGCGAAACAGCCGTTCCGATCAGCCAACGACCAATGACCCAAAAAGCGATCGCTGCTAACACCTTGATACCGAGGTCCGTCGCAGTCGACACAATGAGGTCTTGATACCGCGTAAAGTCTGCTTTATCCATGAATTAAATACTCCTTTTAGATTTGCGAAACGGTAGAATGATTGTCAATAATTCTCAATACGCCCTTTGGAATACGCCAATTCTTACATTTGCTCCCTAAATTAGAACTGCCCTGTTAAGCTTTCTAAATGCAGAATGGATTATTTTTTACCGGCACCATCAACTACGAGGCAACTATGCAACTCTCTTTCGCTCGCACCGCGGTCGCGTCCGCCCTCCTTGCCCTGCTCGCACCTATCGCTGCTCAGGCCGAAACGATCTCCGTCGTCACCTCTTTTCCTAAAGAACTCACTGCTGCTTATAAAAAGGCTTATGAGGCGAAATACCCCAATGACAAAGTCGAGATTCTGAACAAAAACACCTCGGCTGGCATTGCATATGTCCGAGAACAACCTGCCGGTTCGCGACCTGAGATTTTCTGGGCCTCGGCGCCTGATGCGTTTGAAGTTTTGGCAGGACAAAAACTCTTGGTCAATATTGGCCCCGGTAATCCAGATATTCCTGCCAAAGTCGGCAACTACCCCGTCAATGATCCTCAGGGCTTTTACCGCGGCCAAGCTCTGGCGGGCTACGGCATGATGTGGAACACCCGCTACATGAAGGCCAATAAACTACCCGCCCCGAAAGAATGGGCTGATTTGGTCAAACCGATTTACTTTAGTCACCTCGCCATTTCGAGCCCATCCCGCTCTGGAACGACTCATCTAACGGTTGAAACCATTTTGCAAGGCGAAGGCTGGACTAAAGGCTGGGAACAAGTGTTGATGATCGGTGGCAATTGCGCTGCAATTACCGAGCGTAGCTTTGGCGTGCCAGACGGCGTATCCAACGGCCAGTTCGGCATTGGTCTGGTAATCGACTTCTTCGGACTTGCTGCCAAAAATTCCGGCATGCCTGTCGATTTTGTTTACCCCTCCGTCACCTCAATCGTTCCCGCAAACATTGCCTTGATCGAGGGTGCTAAGTCCTCCGAAGCTGGCAAACGATTTATTGACTTCACCCTTTCCGAGGAGGGACAAAAATTACTTCTTCAGAAAGATATCAGTCGCCTTCCTGTGCTGCCATCTATTTACAAGCAAGCGCCTGCTGACTACCCAAACCCTTTCAGCGGCAAGATCCAAGCAAAGGTTAATTTTGATTCGGAGCTTTCTGAGTCTCGCTACTTAGTGGTCCGTTCACTGTTTGATCAGATGATCACCTTCCGCCACAAAGAACTCGTCGCAGCAACTAAAGCGATCCAAGACGCTGAAAAACGCCTTGCTGGACGCCCAAGCGCCCAACTCGACGAGGCACGTAAACTCGCGTTTTCTCCAGCAGTGGATGAAACCCAAATCAAAGATCCTCAACTACTCGCCTTGTTCAAAGCTAAAAAAGCGGATGCCGACGCCACTCGCGCTAAAGCCAAGATTGAAGAAGAATGGGCGAGCCGAGCAAAAGCCAATTACGCTCGTGCCATCACTCTCGCCAACTCGGCGAAATAAGTCAGACAAGGCCCTTCGGGGCCTTTTTAAAGGTGCATGACAACCGTGAAGCGTAATCACCCCGGTCTGATCGCGATCGCAATCGCGATCGCCCTCTTTTTATTTGTATTTTTAATTGGTCCCATTTTGACGGTCGTATATACGGCCTTCACCGATGGTCATGGCGGCTTCACGCTGACGCACTTTTTGGCATTCGCCGAGATCTCGCTGATGCGGGAGTCCTTTGCGAACAGTCTTTTCGTCGCTGGTATGACCGTTTTCTGGGCCACCATGATCGCCATCCCACTCGCCTACCTGACCATGCGGTTTCAGTTTCGCGGTGCAGTCCTGATTCAAACGCTTGGCGTCTTGCCATTAGTCATGCCCGCCTTCGTGGGCGCAGCCGCCTTGCAGCTGATTTTTGGTCGCTCTGGCGCGGTCAACCTGATCCTCATGGAAAATTTCGGCTTCAGTATTCCTGTTATGGAGGGATTGAGCGGCATTATTTTTGTTGAGACGCTTCACTACTTCCCATTTATTCTGCTCAATCTTTCCGCCTCACTGGCGACGATCGACTCTTCAATGGAAGAAGCTGGTCAAAACTTGGGGGCCTCAGGCTGGCGTCTGTTTAGAAAAGTTATTTTCCCGCTTGCGCTTCCCGGCTATATCGCAGGCGCGTCCTTAGTATTCATCAAAGTGTTTGACGACCTGGGTACCCCGCTCGTCCTCAACGTCACCAATATGTTGGCGCCACAAGCCTATCTGCGCGTGACTTCAATCGGTATCGAAGATCCGATCGGTTATGTCATCTGCGTCATCTTGGTTTTATTTTCGATCGCAGCCATGGCCGGCTCTTGGTGGTTTGTTAAACGTCGCGATTACGCGCTGGTATCGCGTGGCGGTGCCCAAGCGCCCAAACGCAAACTCACTGGCTGGCAAACGGCCTTGGCTTACGGTTGGATCTTCGGCATTCTGATGTTGGTACTGTCCCCTCACCTTGGTATTTTGTTGATGTCTCTTTTCAAGGTGTGGAGCTTTAGCGTGCTGCCAGAGCAATTTACGCTCGTCCATTACGCCACAATCTTTACCGACGCCAAGCAAATGATCTGGAACACCATTCTGTATTGCGGTCTTGCGGCTTTCATCGACATCATCATCGGTGGCGCCATCGCCTACATTGTGATCCGCACGACGATTCCTGGTCGTCAAATTCTGGATCATCTCGTGACCGTAGCGCTCGCCATGCCTGGCCTTGTG